>JAUXHH010000232.1 GCA_030621655.1 Desulfobacterales bacterium | reverse complement strand
ATGGTGGCGGTTATATCCGAGATGGCCTCAGACGATGTGGCCGATCTGCTCGAGGCTCCTCCTGAGGAAATGGCCAATGAGATCAGGGATCTCATGGCCAAGGAGGACAGGGATGAAGTAGATGATCTTTTGCAGTACCATCCTGAATCGGCAGGCGGACTTATGTCGCCGGATTTCCTGGCGCTTGACGGCGAACTCAGTGCCGGAGATGCCGTAAAAATTGTCCAGGAGCGCAGTGAGGAAATGGAGATGTCTTTTTATCTCTATATCACTTATGAAGATGGACAGTTGGCAGGCGTAATTTCACTGCGCGAACTCTTAATGCATCCACCTTATCGGCAGCTTAAGAATATAATGAATACCAATGTTACTGCGGTTACCACAGATACCAATCAGGATGAAGTGGCTCATGTTATCTCCCAGTACAATATCCTGGCGGTTCCTGTTGTGGACAGCAGTTATAAGCTGGTTGGAATAGTAACCGTTGACGATATTATTGATGTTATCAGGGAGGAGGCCTCGGAAGATTTTCTGCGCATGGCAGGTGCCGGTAAAGACACTGAAATACTTCTAAAGTCAACGATGGCAAATGCCATGACCCGGGCACCGTGGTTGTTTGCCAGCTGGGTAGGCGGTGTCATGGCCATGTTAATCATTACGTCTTTTCATGATGAACTGCAGAAAGTTCTTGCTCTTGCAGCCTTCATCCCCATCGTCATCGGTATGGGTGGCAATATAGCAACCCAGTCCAGCACCATCATTATTCGCGGTATTGCCACCGGCAGGGTCAATATGCAGGAGCTTTCCAGGGTTATCTTTAGAGAAATGCAGGTCGGTTTGATTCTGGGTGCAGTGTATGGGCTTTTTTTGGGGATTCTGGCATTTTTCGGCTATAGTGAAACGACTTATTTAGGCCTGGTTGTGGGCCTCTCAGTGTTTTTTGTCATGACTATGGCTGCAACGGTTGGTACTTTTGTTCCACTTATTTTAAAACGGTTGGATTTCGATGCGGCAATTGCCACAGGGCCATTTGTGACAACGTCCATAGATATACTCGGTGTGCTCGCTTATTTCCTCATAGCAAAATCCTTGCTGAGTCTCTAGCGATTTAGGATATTACTGTATGAGAGAATAGTTATTTCTTTGTTTTCTGCAGGAGCTTTTTTCTGTGCCTGGCGTATTCCCTCAGGTCGCCGGCAGTGTCTGATTCATCAATAATTTCCCTGCCTACTATCTCTTCAATAATATCCTCAAGGCTGATGACCCCTGTAACGCTGCCGTATTCATCCACAACCACAAAGAGGTGAACCCGCTGTTCAAAGAACTCCATCATGATCTTATTGAGCGGGGCAGCTTCAGGTACAAAATGGACCGGCTGCATCAACTCAGACAGTTTCTTGCCCTCCAACCCTTCAGACAGGCTGAGCAGTATACTTCTGCTTAAGACAATACCGACTATATCATCCTGATTTTCATCATAGACCGGAACCCTGCTGTGTCTGTTCCATTGTTCCTTCATCTTCAAGGCTTCAGCAATTGTAAGATGTTCACTGAGGCTGAAGACAACCGTTTGAGGTGTCATTATTTCGTCCACGGTTTTATCCTGCAGCTTGAGAATATTATCTATGACCTTTTCCTGCTGCGGTTCAATTTCACCGGCTTTTCTTCCCAGGACTGCAACAGCCTGAATTTCTTCGATTGAAACCAGGGCCTCTTTTTTCTGTTCCGGAATGAGCTTTGTGACTACCTGGCAAAGCCAGATCAACGGACTCATGACTTTTACGAGGCCGTTGAGCGGTATGGCAATCCAGGAAGCAAGGTTTTTGGCATAGGCAACCCCTGCTGTTTTGGGAAGTATTTCTGAAAAAAGCAGAATAGCGAGAGTAAAGAAAATCGAAAACCAGATAAGGTTTTCTTCACCAAAGACAACTGCGGCTGAAGCACCTGCAACTGCAGCACCCATGGTATTGGCAATGGTGTTCAGTGTCAGGACGGCGGTAATCGGCCGCTGTATATCTTTTTTCAGATTTTTCAGGACAGGTCCTGATTTTTTCCCGGACCGGGTCATTACCTCGACATGGCTCAGGGGTACTGAGTAAAGCACTGCTTCAATTATACTGCAGAATGCAGATACGATGATGGCAATTCCTGTTGCCAGAACCAATTGAGTGACCAATGGATTCCTCCTTGAATTGATATGCCTGTTTTATAAGAAAGTGCTGATGGTGAGTAACGAATGCAGCAAATGTTGTGTCGGTATTGAAGACAGGGGACGAAGTGAGACTTCGAAACACCATTCGGACACATATTCCGTTTGTAACCATCTGATTTTATTAGGTGCCGTTATCCCTGCTTGGACTTTTTCAGCATACATCATATGTTGGAGATCATGCACAACTATGGTAAAAGGGTAGGGCTCTAATATTTTGATCATATTTGTGTCATATTGTATACAATGGGCTTCAAAGTAGAAAGATAAAAAGGATTGGTTTAAAAAAATAAAAATTTGCAATTATGGCTTGAGGCTCCAATGCGGAGCAATAACATTTGGAGAATATCATGATAATTAAGACCACCACCCGGAATGTGGAAGAATATAAGGGCGATATGCTTGTTTATTTTGTGTATCAGCAGAAGAAAAAAGTGCCGGTTTGTGAAAATAAACACGTTCAGAATACTGTCAGGCTTGCCTTTCAGGCGGGCGATTTTTCCGGCAAGGAAGGTGAGACTCTCCTGTTTTACCCACCGGCTAAAGGAAAAATCCCGGCTAAGAGGATCCTGGTGGTCGGTCTTGGTAAAGCAGAGGAAGGAAAGAGCAACAATGGCCTGACCCCTGCTGACATGTGGCGCGAGAATTACCGGAAGGCAGGCGGCAAGGTCTCCGGGACGGCTTTGAAGACCCAGGCCTCCAAAATTATGGTCGTTATACCGGAGCCTTTTATTCTGGACCGGCGGGAAACAACGGAATGTATGACCGAAGGGCTTATACTGGGGGCTTACCAGTTCAGGAAATACAAGAAGACAGTGGAAGAGGATGAACCGCAGAGCGAGATCACTGAGATTCTTCTTTATACAGACAGGGAAAAGCCCGCTGTCAACAAAGGCCTGACAGTTGGCAAAGTAGCAGCGCTTGCCGGTGCTGCGGCGAGGGACATGGCAAATGAACCAGGAAATGTCTGGACCCCGACCCGGTTTGCTGAATTCGGGCGACAACTTGCCAAGAGCTATAATCTTTCCTGCAAGGTTCTTTCCA
>JAUXHH010000180.1 GCA_030621655.1 Desulfobacterales bacterium | reverse complement strand
GGCAACAAGACTCCCAGCACCTGATCCCCTGCCTGGCCCGACCGGGATGTCTTTGCTCTTGGCCCAGTTGATGAAATCAGCGACAATAAGGAAATACCCCGGGAATTCCATGGTCTTGATGACATCGATCTCCATCTCCAGCCGTTCATGGTAGGTTTTTTCCAACTCAGCCGTCAGGTCACCTTTCCCGCGGAGTGCAGCCAATCGTTCCTCTAAACCTTCCCGTGCCAGTCTCTCGAAGTATGAATCCAGAGTTTCGTTATCCGGCAGAGGAAAATTGGGGAAATGATGCTGGCCGAACTCAAGTTCGAGGTTGCAGCGATCGGCGATTTTCACTGATTCAGAGACAGCGCCCGGAAATCCCTTGAACCGTTCCCGCATATCTTCAGGAGATTTAAAATAGAGCTCATCGGTTGCAAATTTAAAGCGGTTGGCATCGTTTATTGTTCTGCCGGTTTGGATACAGAGAAGCACCTCATGGGCAAAGGACTCTTCGCGGTTAAGGTAATGACAGTCGTTGGTGGCAACAAGGGGAATGGAGAATTCCTTAGAGAGTTTTTTCAAACCCTTGTTGACTTTTTTCTGCTCCTTAATGCCATTGTCCTGCAGTTCAAGATATAATCGGTCTTTGAATATTTCGTGTAGAGCCTTTGTTTCAGCACGTGCACCTTCCATGTTGTTGTTCAGGATCAGGTGAGGAATACCCCCATGCAGACATGCGGTCAGGGCGATCAAACCTTCATTGTGCGCAACCAGTGTTTCTTTGTCAATGCGCGGCTTGTAGTAAAAACCTTCAAGCTGGGCAATGGAGGCGAGCTTCATCAGGTTTTTATAGCCTGTGATGTTCATGGCCAGGAGGACAATATGAAAGGCAGCATCACTTGCACTTTTTGCGCCGGCATGCTTTTTTCTATCCTTGGGTGCAATGTAGAATTCACAACCTATGATCGGTTTGATGCCTGCATCTTTAGCTTTTTCATAAAACTCAAGAGCCCCGTGCATTACTCCATGGTCAGTTATTGCTACGGCCCCCATGCCTAATTCCTTGCACTTTTCGATGAGGTCGTTAATGCGAATGGCTCCGTCAAGGAGACTGTACTGGGTGTGTACATGCAGATGAACAAAATCAGCAGTTGGTGTCTTGGTCATGATACTATTTCCGGGATGATAGTGGATGAAAGAATGACATTTAGATAATGCGGATTGCCTATAAAAAAAATCTTGTTAATTTCCGGATGCATTGCATGGATTCCATGAAAAGACGCTATGGAATCACGAATTGAAAAAAGCTTTTCAGAGGAGATTGCACATCGAGGAGATGTGAAGTTTGTCTCTTATCGCTTACCCTGTTTTATGGTCGAATAAACCCATTCTGTCAAGTGCATTCAGGCTGTCCCATAAATCATTCTCACTTCTTGGTTCCAGGGTAATGATCGGCTTTGTTTTTTTGATTTTCAGGTAGGAAAAAAGCTCTGTAAAATCAAAGTATCCGTTGCCTACAGGCAGATGTTCGTCCCGGAATCCACGGTTGTCGTGCAGGTGGAGTTGTCCCAGCCACTGTCCCAGGGTTGCCAGCCATATGTGCCAGTCCGCCTGGGCAAAAGCCAGCAGGTGGCCAACATCAAGACAGAAGCGGGCCGAAGGTGAATCAAGGGCTTCAAGAAGTATTTTGTGGATGCGGGGCCCGGGCTCGTAGGTGTTTTCAAACATAACGGGAGTATTCTGGTTTTCAGCCAAAATGACAAGCTCCCGCCATGTCTCAAATGAGTTGTCCAGCCACTGCTCCAGGTCATAGCTGTGGACGCAATCAAGGTAACCCAGGTGACATACTACAGAGTCCGGCTTGAATATTTCAATGAGATCAAAGCAACGGCGCAGCTTGTCTCTGCATGCCTGCAGGACATATTTATCCAGAGCGCCCGGCATCATATCGTGGAAAGGTGCATGCAGAGTGCAGCGTAAGCCTTCATTTTTCAGGAATTTTGCCCTGTCGAGGAAGTCTTGTTTGCTGAAAGTATACAAAGCATCTCCAACGAGACCGATTTCGGGGTTGATGCGGTGTTTACTGACCATGCTTTCGTATTTATTGAACTCAGCAAAGGGTATGTTGACGAAGCATTGGGAAATGATGTGTGCGAGGCTTGGTTCCATGGTCGGGTATGCTACTGCAAATATGGAAAAAAACGAGATGAATTTTGTCGGCGCTTAAATTTTGTTGAGGGGGAAATGATTCTTTTTGCTCTTGGCATCTGCAGGGTTGAAAGGTCTGAATTAATATCGACTGATTGACAATTATCCCTTGTGCTGATAATTAATCAGGGCTTAAAGGTATTGAGTGTATCAGGTAATAGCATCAGGGAGTGACTTAGATTGGAGCAAAAAAAATATCCATCAGCCATATGGCCGGTAAATAAAGCAACTGCCAATATTGCTTTTTCATGGCTGCAGCATTTGCGCTGGGGGGCTGTTCTCTGCCAGGCAATTCTTATTTTACTTGCTTACAGTTATCTTGAGATTGCCCTGCCGATCATTTTTGTTTCGATAATTATTCTGTTCGAGGCTGCCAGCAATCTGTTTTTTACATTTCTGACCAGGCGGAAGAAGATTATCCCTGAGTGGTTTTTCGGCCTGGTAATGTTTCTGGATATAATTTTACTGACAGTTCTCCTGTACTATACAGGTGGACCGATGAATCCTTTTACCTTTCTGTACCTGGTGCACATCGTCATTGGGGCGATTTTGATGCGTGCCTACTGGTCCTGGAGTCTGACGGTTTTTACGGTGCTCTGTTACAGTTCTTTATTTGTTGTTGATCCAAAGGTCTTTGGGCAACTACCTCTTATGCTTCCGGGAGGTTTTATCGGAGGTGTGGATATTCAGGCAACCTGCCATCCGGCAGTTACGGAATATACATTATTGTCAGATCACTTGAAATTGCACCTTAAAGGTATGCTCCTGGCCTTTGCCATTACTGCCTTTTTTATTGTTTTCTTTGTAGGCAAAATACAAAAAGCACTTGAGGAACACCAACAGACACTCGTCAGTTTAGAAGAGGAAAGGGCAAGAAGTGAGAAGCTTTCCTCTCTGGCAACTTTGTCTGCAGGTGCCGCCCATGAATTTTCCACGCCTCTATCAACTATTGCCGTTGCTGCCGGTGAAATGCTGCACCAGTTAAAAGAGGAAAAGATTGACCAGGGATTGATTGATGATGCCCAACTCATAAAGGATCAGGTCAAAGCCTGCAAGGATATCTTATACCAGATGGCTGCTGATGCAGGGGAACATCTTGGCGAAGCACTGGAAAAATATAAGCTGGGCCATATAGTGTCGAAAATAATTAATGAGTTTTCTGAAGAGGACCAAACCAGGATAAAGGTTGATAATCAAGCAACTGATATTTCAATACGGCTCCCTATGAGAACAACGGTACGTACAGTAAAAGGTCTGATTAAAAATGGACTTGATGCGTCTCAGGCAGCATCTTCGGTATTTCTAAAGTGCTTTTATGATGAAAACTTCTTATATTTTCAGGTAACAGATCATGGTTGCGGCATGGATGAAGAAATTATGACCAGAGCGCGTGAACCTTTTTTTACAACAAAGGAGCAGGGCAAAGGATTGGGATTGGGTCTTTTTCTTGCCCAGAACGTGGCTGAGCAGTTTGGCGGTGAATTGGCTATTTCTTCAGAAAAATTGGATGGAACTGTGGTAACAATCAGTTTTGCCCTGACACATATAGGGATTGAGTTGTAAGCTTTTTCAGTCCAATAAAGAAAAAATAAAGGGGGGGGGCTCTCATGCAAAGCATCATTTTGGTTGATGACGAAGATCATTTCAGGGGGCGCCTGGCAAGGGCTTTTACCAAAAGGGGCTATACTGTTTATCAGGCTGCAAATGTAGATGAGGCATTAAATAAAATAAAGAAAAACCGTCCGGACTGGGCTCTGGTTGACTTGAAGATGCCGGAAAAAAGCGGTCTTGATCTGATCAGAGAAGCCAAGGAGTTTATGCCGACGCTTAAGGTCGTTGTACTCACAGGTTATGGCAGTATTGCAACGGCTACGGAGGCCATAAAGCTTGGAGCCTATTATTATTTACCGAAACCTGCAGATGTTGATGATATTCTTACTGCTTTTGAAAGG
>JAUXHH010000029.1 GCA_030621655.1 Desulfobacterales bacterium | reverse complement strand
ACCCGGACCGCCAACTCACCGTGATCGGCATTACCGGGACAAACGGCAAGACAACCACATCTTTTCTGGTTGAGGCCATTTTAAAAGCGTGCGGGAAAAGGCCCGGAGTTATCGGCACGATTAATTATCGGTATAATGACAGGAATGACACAGGTATTGAAATGGAGGCCCCGTTTACTACACCGGAATCCCCTACTCTGTTTGCTTTGCTCCGTAAAATGGCAGACCAGGGAATTACTGATGTCGTCATGGAAGTGTCATCACATGCGTTGGCTCAGGCAAGACTTACAGGAATGGGCTTTGATATAGCGGTCTTTACAAATTTAAGCAGGGATCATTTAGATTTTCACGGTGATATGGATCATTATTTTTCAAGCAAAAAAAGGTTATTCACCGATTATCTAAAACCCGGTGGGCAGGTTGTTATCATGCTTGATGATATTGAATCACAATCGGAAGGAGATACCATTTTACCTGCAGAAAGAAATGACTGGGGCAAACAGATGAGTGAGGAACTTAAGGCTTTGTATCAAGCAAGAGAAGATTCCCCCTCAATTATTACCAGCGGAGTAAACAGTAATTGTGATGTGCACCCACAGGATTTCAGCAGTGATATCAGGGGTATTAAAGCTGTAATCGTTTCACCTTCGGGGAACCTGCATCTTGCAACCCCCCTCG
This sequence comes from Desulfobacterales bacterium, assembly GCA_030621655.1. Classification (GTDB taxonomy): domain Bacteria; phylum Desulfobacterota; class Desulfobulbia; order Desulfobulbales; family BM004; genus BM004. The sequence continues at coordinate 11,879 of JAUXHH010000029.1, read as the reverse complement.
TCGGAGAGTTCAACCTGCGAAATATACTTTGCGCAATTGCTATAGGCATAGTTCATGAAGAGGATTTAGGCTGCATTCAAAAAGGCATTGAGGATGTTAAAACTATTCCCGGCAGGCTCGAAAGAATATCTTTGACAAAAATTCAAAAAAACAGTCCGGCTGTTTTTATAGATTACGCCCACACTCCTGATGCCCTGGAAAATGTTTTAGGCGCCTTCAGGAAGCTTAACCCGAAAAGACTTATTTGTATCTTCGGTTGCGGCGGGGACCGGGATCAAGGGAAAAGGGTTATTATGGGAGAAATCGCAGGCACATTAAGCGATGTTGTGCTGGCCACCTCTGATAATCCCCGTTCCGAATCACCTGAAAAGATACTGCAGCAGATTGAAGAAGGGCTTTTAATCTCTCCCCTTAAAAAGATTTCTGTCTGGGAAATGCTCTCCCGGAAAGATGAAAAGGGATACGATATTATAACCAGCCGACGACAGGCAATCAGCACTGCTATCCGTTATGCCAATCCGGACGACATCATTCTTATCAGCGGCAAAGGACATGAAAACTATCAACTGAGCAGTAAAGGAAAAGTTTTCTTTGATGATCGCATTGAGGCGGAAATGCAGCTGCAGGCTGCCGCTGGTCTACCACATGTCTGGAAACTTGATTGGCTCCAGCAGATTACCGGAGGACAATTACTCCATCCTGTTGATGAGAAGACTCTCTTTAATGACATTTCGACTGATTCACGCTCAATAAATCCTGGTAATCTCTTTGTTGCCATGAAAGGTGACAATTTTGACGGCAAGATATTTTCCGAAAAAGCGGCAAAAAACAAAGCAGCCGGACTTCTCATCAACCATACTCCAGGCCAGGAGGAAGAATCATTAGATTTTCAGCCGACAATACCTGTACTGCTGGTTCCTGACACCCTCTTCGCCTTAGGTGAACTGGCTGCAAACAAACGCAGATGGAATAATAATCTGCAGGTCATTGCCATAACAGGAAGCTCCGGCAAAACCACGGTAAAGGAGATGACCGGTGCAATACTCAGTCAGAAACACTCCATTTTAAAAACCGAAGGCAATTTTAATAATTTGATCGGCATGCCACTCACCCTGCTGAACCTTAAAGAAGATCATGAGATGGCTGTACTCGAAATGGGAATGAACCGCCCGGGAGAAATTGCACGTTTAACAGAGATCGCAGATCCTGATATTGCCTGCATCATCAATGTTCATGAGGCACACCTGGAAGGTCTCGGAGATATCCAGGGTGTGGCAAAGGCCAAGAATGAACTCTTCGCCGGCCTGAAACCTGAGGGAAAGGCTGTTGTTAACCTGGATGACGAAATCGTCCGCTCGCTTGCTGATCAACTCACACAGGAAAAGATCACTTTTGGATGCAGTCCCGATGCATTTATTCGGGCGACCAGCATCGAAAGCCTCGGTCAGGATGGGATGTCCTTTACCTTACACATAGGAAATGAAAGCAGGCATGTAACAATAACGGCTATAGGCCGCCATAATGTCAGCAACAGCCTTGCAGCAGCAGCCATGGCTCATGGTATAGGCATTGACATTGATGAAATCTCCACAGGACTCTCAGCTTTCACTCCTTATGAGAAACGGACCAGTATAGAAGAACTGGAATCTGGGATAAAGGTACTTAATGACAGCTATAATGCCAACCCTGCATCAATGAAGGCTGCTCTCGACACTCTAAAAGATCTTAAAAAAAATCATCGCGCTGTGGCGGTTCTCGGTGACATGCTGGAGTTGGGCGCTAAAAGTGAAGCCGCCCACCAGGCTTCAGGAAAAGCAGTTTATGAATTCGGTATAGATTTTCTGGCTGCATTCGGCAGCCAGGCACAGAATATGGCGACAAGCGCATTGGATGCCGGTATGGACCGGGAAACAGCCAAGGGGTTTAACAGCAAAAAAGATCTTGCTGTCTGGCTGAATCAGCTTATGCAGGACAATAAAATCAAAGCTGACGACTGGCTTCTTATCAAGGGATCCAGAGGCATGCGCATGGAAGAGGTTCTTGAGTTACTCAGGAATCAAAACAATATTTAGGCAGCGGTCGACTAAAACATATGCTCTACCACCTCCTTTACCCACTGAACACCCTGTTTGCAGGATTCAATGTCTTCCGTTACATCACTTTTCGGACCATTGGCGCTGCAATCACCGCTTTTCTTTTCTTTGTTTTAGTTGCCCCTGCCTTTATCCGTTATATCAAGAACCTGCAAATTGGCCAGGTAATAAGGGCTGATGGCCCTGAAACCCATTTAAGAAAAGAAGGCGTCCCCACCATGGGTGGCATGCTTATTATATTCACTATAATCAATGCCACTCTACTCTGGACCGACCTGACCAACCGCTATGTCTGGTTAATCTTGGGTGTTACGTTATGGTTTGGCGCCATTGGGGCCATTGATGATTTTAAAAAAATAAACATCAAGAGCAGCAAGGGATTAAGTGCAAAAGGCAAATTATTATTACAGATTACCGGTGCCCTTCTTCTCGGGATAATTCTCTACAGTCACCCAGACTTTGATGGTCATTTAAGCATTCCTTTCTTTAAGGCCTTCAGACCGGATCTCGGATGGTTTTATATTGTTTTCGCAATTCTCGTTATTGTCGGATCTTCCAATGCAGTCAATCTGACTGACGGATTAGACGGCCTGGCAGCAGGACCGATTATCATCACCGGCTCCGTTTACCTTGTTTTTTCATACCTGGCCGGCCATGCCCTTTTGGCAGAATATCTGCAAATGCCATTTGTTCCGGGTTCAGGAGAACTTGCTGTCTACTGCGGCGCTCTTGTCGGCAGCACCCTCGGTTTTCTCTGGTACAATGCCTACCCGGCCCATATGTTTATGGGAGATGTCGGATCACTGTCCATGGGGGGGACACTTGGAGCCATAGCAATTATAACAAAGCAGGAGATACTGCTGGCGATTGTCGGCGGCATTTTTGTCATGGAAGCCCTGTCCGTCATTATTCAGGTGGCTTTTTTCAAACTTTCCGGCGGCAAAAGGGTCTTTCTGATGGCGCCGTTTCACCATCATTTTGAAAAAAAGGGCTGGGCCGAACCAAAGGTTGTGGTCCGTTTCTGGATTATATCCATCATCCTCGGCCTCATGGCCCTGGCAACCTTGAAACTGAGGTAGGTGCGACTTTCAAGTAGATTGTTCGATTGAGACATTATGGCAACTTCGATAACAAATACAGACACCGGCAACTTTCTATCTCCAGGAATGACTATTCTTGTCGTTGGCCTGGGAAAAACAGGTGTGGCTGCTGTAAAATTTTTCCTGCAGCATGGTGCCCGCGTTACCGTGTCTGATTCATCCCACAAAGACACTATTGCACCAGAAATCCTGGCCTGGTTTGAGGAGAACAATATCACCTTTGAAACCGGTGGACACTCCATGGGCCTCTTCACCTCAGCTGATCTTATCTTTGTCAGCCCGGGAATTCCTCTTTCCATTGAACCACTTGTTGAGGCCAGACGCAGTTCCATTCCAATAGTAGGAGAACTGGAAATAACAACACATTACCTGAAAACCCCTGTGGTTGGGATAACAGGGACCAATGGCAAGACCACGGTCACAACCCTTTTAGGTGATATTTTCAAAGCCAGTTTTGAAAATGTTTTTGTCGGCGGCAATATTGGCACACCGCTTTTAGAATATGTATCAGGATCCCAGGATGCTGATATTGTTGTGGCAGAGATCAGCAGTTTCCAGCTTGATACCGGTGCTGAAAAAAACGGCCTGCCTTTTAAGGCTGCTATCCTGCTTAATATCAGTCCAGATCACCTGGAACGATACACCTCATTTTCAGCGTATGTGGATTCCAAATTCAAGATTTTCGCTGCCCAGGGTCCGGATGATTTCGCAATTCTTAATGCTGACGATGCTGAAATTATGAACCGCAGACACCTGTGGCCTGAAAACCAGAAATTCTTCTTTGGTGAAGAGCTTGCTGATCTTGCCGGTGCGACCATACATGCTAAAAAAATTATCCTGAAAAACAGCAGCAATTCCGCCCTGCCCGACAACATGCATGGCGAGGAATACGACTTGAGCAAAACCAGCTTGAGAAATTCACCTAATTTACAAAATGCTGCAGCAGCCATTCTTGCGGCCCGCTTAATGGGGTGTCAACAACAGGATATTCTAAAGGGTCTTGTTGCCTTCAAGCCCCTTGAACACCGGATGTCGCTGGTTGCTGAAATTGGTGGTGTCAGTTACATAGACGACTCAAAGGCAACCAACGTCGGGGCTGTTTATTCTGCCCTTGGTGCCATAAAGCAACCTGTCATTCTCATTGCCGGAGGAAGGGATAAGGGCGGAGATTATTCAATACTTTCCGAACCGGTACACCGGAAGGTCAAACATATGCTGCTCATTGGTGAAGCCAGGGATAAAATGACACGTGCCTTTTTGGCTTTTACCACCATTGAGACTGTGGACAGTCTCCAGGAGGCTGTGTTCCGGGCGGCAAGTTTAGCTGTACCAGGCGATGCGGTACTACTATCACCCGCCTGTGCAAGTTTTGACATGTTTTCAAGCTACACCGAACGTGGGACTGTTTTTAAAAATTCTGTTCTGGAGATGAAGAACAATCCTGCCGGCAAAACGGAAGGGGCTGTGTCTCATTAAAATGAAAGCAGATAAAACGCATACTATACGGCTTATCGTTACCGGAGGCGGTACCGGTGGCCATCTCTTTCCAGGAATATCTCTGGCTCAGGCAATGTTGCGAGCATATCCCGACGCTGAAGTATTGTTTATCGGCACCGAAAGAAAGGTCGATAAAAAAGCCCTGTCGGATGTTGGTTTTGAAACCACAACCATCAAAAGTCAGGGAATCAAAGGCAAGAAATTTTCCACTATTCTCAAAGCCCTGTTTCAGCAACCCCTGGCCTTATGGGAAGCTGCGAAGATTATACGAAAATTCAAACCAGACCTTGTATTTGGAGTGGGTGGCTATGTAACAGGACCGGTAATTCTTGCAGCGCGCCTGTTGGGTGTCACCACCTGCATTCATGAACAGAATTCCATACCGGGACTGGCGAATAAACTCTTGGGTCACATCGCCGATAAGATTTTTGTTTCCCTGCCCGGCAGTGAGAAATATTTCCCTGCCAGCAAGACTATTTTAAGCGGCAATCCGGTGCGGGCTAATATTGTCAAGGCTTCCAGGGAGGTAAAACCTGCACCCGACCAGGCCCCATCAACCCTGCTTATTCTAGGTGGCAGTCAGGGAGCAAGGCGCTTGAACAGCCTCATACTTGAGGCAGCAGAAAGCTGTTTGAACAAACTTTCGCCGCCACCCAATATTATTCATCAGACAGGTCTGCATGATGAGGACAATGTCAGGAGAAAATATGCAGAACTTGGTCTAAACGCCAGGGTCCAGGCCTTTTACAGTGATATGGCAGAAATATATTCACAGGCTGATCTCATAATTTCAAGGGCTGGCGCCACAACCATTGCAGAACTTACAGTTTTTCATAAACCTGTAATCATTATCCCGTTTCCGTATGCAGCTGACAATCATCAGGAAATCAACGGACGGTATCTGGTTGAAGCAGGAGCAGGGCTCATGTTCAGGCAGACAGACCTGACAGGAGAAAAACTTGGCCTGGAGATCAAACGGGCTATGGGAGACAAAAATCTTCTTGCAAAAATGGCAGAAAACTCCGGCAAGGTGGCGAAACCGGAGGCAACGGAAACTATTGTCAATGCGTGCATAAAACTCTTGAAAAGCAGGCTGGCAGATAATACTGGAAAGATTTTAGCTTTCTAATAAACCTATGAAATAAAAAAGTCTAATAATGTACAGAAAAAGCAAACATATACATTTTGTGGGCATCGGCGGTATCGGCATGAGTGGCATTGCCGAATTGCTGCTGAATCTCGGTTACAAAATCAGCGGTTCAGACCTGCAGGAATCTGATATAACCCATCGCCTGGAATCGCTGGGAGGCACTATAAACATTGGCCACGATGCAGCATGGATCAAGGGGGCTGATGTCGTTGTAATCTCCTCTGCCATTGCTGCCGATAATCCGGAAGTACAGGGTGCAATCAATTCTCATATTCCAGTCATCCCCAGGGCAGAAATGCTTGCAGAGTTGATGCGCCTTAACAAATTCGGCATTGCAATTGCCGGGAGTCATGGCAAGACTACTACCACATCCATGGTCGCCTGGGTTCTCGCCCAGGCAGGGCTGGACCCTACAGTCGTAATAGGCGGTAAAGTTGACTGCCTGGGTGGAAGCAATGCCAAACTGGGCGAGGGAGACTTTCTGATCGCAGAGGCTGATGAATCAGACGGATCATTCTTAAAGCTTGCACCTGTCCTTGAAGTGGTGACAAATATAGACCTTGAGCATCTCGACTTTTACAATTCCATTGAAGAGATAAAAGCGGTATTTCTCAAATTTATTGACAAAATTCCCTTTTACGGGGCTGTCATACTCTGCCTGGATGATACGCATGTTGCCTCTATCCTGCCTAAGATTAAAAAAAGAATATTGACATATGGCCTGTCCAGCCAGGCAAATGTTTATGCCAGGGGAATTTCCACCAGTGGTCTCAATTGCCGTTTTGAGGTCTGCAGAGAGAACGAAGTACTTGGTGAAATCGCGCTCTCTCTTGCGGGCGTACACAATGTTTATAATGCTTTAGCCACAGTCACTGTAGGGTTGGAGTTGGGTATCCCTTTTAATGCTATTGCTGCTGCTTTACAAAGTTTCTCGGGGGTGCAGCGGAGATTGCAAATTAAAGGCGAAAGGAGAGATATTTCAGTTGTTGATGATTATGGACATCATCCGACTGAGATCAGGGCTACCCTCTCCGCCCTACGTGACGCGTGGCCTGAGCGCAGGATTGTAGTCCTGTTTCAGCCACACCGTTATTCAAGAACCAGTGCATTGGCTGAAGACTTCTATACAGCCTTTCATGAGGCAGATATATTGCTTCTGACTGAAATTTACGGCGCAGGTGAAGCCCCGATACCTGGAGTAACCGCTGAAGCAATGATGAATGGTATAAAACAGCATGGCCACCGCCATGCTTATTTTGAACCCACTTTTGACAAACTTCTTGATAAGGCCATGGAGATTCTTGCACCTGGAGACGTTGTCCTGTCATTAGGAGCCGGGAACATCTGGCAGGCCGGCGAAAGGCTGCTGACTATGATTAACTAAAAAAATGGCATCACTTAATTCACATACCAAAGATCTTTCCACCTTCTGGAAGGGTAAAATATTGTGGGATAGACCTATGTCGCAATATTCAACCCTCAAAGTCGGTGGGCCTGCTGAGGCTATAATTTCGGTTACGAATATCGAAGATCTTAAAAGGCTGATTCAATGGCTGAAAGAGAATGATATCAGCTGGTGGATTATCGGCCGAGGCAGCAATATCTTGGTTCCCGACCATGGTCTTCCTGGAGTGGCAATTGTATTGGCAGGGGAATTTGTCAGCATTGAGAAGCTGGGAAACCAGCCAGGCCAAAAAGAAAAAAGCACCTCACTCCGCATCGGCGGTGGATGTTTGCTAGCTAAACTCGTACATGACTGTACAACAAACTCTTTATCGGGATTAGAGTTTGCTGTTGGTATTCCGGGAAGTATAGGCGGGGCTGTTGTAATGAACGCCGGAGCCTGGGGTTATGAAATTGGAAATCTGCTCGATTCTGTAACCCTCATGGATAACCACGGTGAAGTATTTACAGAACAAGGGAAAAATCTTGGCTTCACATACCGGGGATGGGGAGTGGAACCGAATACCATTGTGCTTTACGCAACCATTATTTTAACCATTAGCAGCAAGGAAGAAATTAAAGCTGCCTGTCGTAGATATCAGGAATTACGCATAAAAAATCAACCCCTTACCGAACCAAGTGCTGGCTCCTTTTTTAAAAATCCGCCGAAAATGTCTGCAGGGAGACTGATCGACCAGGCCGGCCTGAAGGGACATTCCATCGGAGGAGCGAAAATTTCCGGAAAGCATGCCAACTTCATTATCAATACCGGCAATGCTTCTGCCACTGATATTCTTGACCTCATGCGCCTTGTGCAGGACACAGTCTATAAACGGTTTGGCGTAAGACTTGAGCCTGAAGTCCACATTTTAGGAGATAAAAAACACAAGTCATGAAAATAAAACCTGCTGCAAACTTAAAAATAAAATCAATAAAAGGAACAAAAGGGTCTCATCTTTCCGGCGGCCTGAAAAGGAAACTGTTTATCAGGATCTTCATTGGGCTTCTGCTTTTAGTGCTTACCGGTTTCATGACTAAAGAAATATACCGGAAGTTATGCCACTGTGATTTTTTCCAGATAACTGCCATGAGAATTGATGGCAACCGGATGGTAAGCAAAGAGCAGATTACTGTGTTGAGCAAAATAGATATCCACTCAAACCTTCTGGCTATAAATATGGACCAGGTTAAATCTTTGCTGGAAAGCCATCCTTGGATTGCCGGGGCAGAAATCAGCCGCGACTGGCCTAATCGATTGTTGATCACCGTGAAAGAAAAAAACCCGGTGGCATTACTGAGCCGAACGACCGGTCTGTTCTACCTGGACAACAAGGGGCGTATAATTGCAGCTGCAAGTCCAACTCAGGAACTTGACTTTCCCGTTGTTACAGGACTTGAGAGTTTTCCTTTTTACGCAACACGTTCAACCCGGACACCTGAAATCCTGAAAGATGTCATGGGACTGCTGAAGTTGGCCGCCAGAAATAACTCCATCCTGCCTGAGCAGAATATTTCTGAAATCCATATCAGCGAAAACGGCGAATTGCTTCTCTATCTACTCGAAAGACCATTCCCAATCTACATGGGAGCAGATGGAGACATTTCAACCAAATACTACCGCCTGGCAAAGGTCTTGAAGAATCTTTATAAAACAAAAGAATTTTCCAAAGTTTCATATATTCGCTTCGACTATCAGAAGGATACTATTCTGGTAGGCAAAATAGGGTCAGACAGTAGGCATAGAGGATGAGAGGGATGGAAAAAAAACAACGGGGAGAACTGATTGTAGGACTTGATGTCGGCACAACAAAAATCTGTGCTGTCATTGGCGAGGTGCTCGAGGACCAAATTTCTATTATCGGCATCGGCACCCATCCTTCCATAGGTTTAAAAAAAGGCGTGGTCGTTAATATCGAAAGCACGGTACACTCCATCCGAATGGCAGTTGAGCAGGCTGAAGAAATGGCAGGCTGCGAAATAAACACCGTCTGTGTTGGTATTGCCGGAAGTCACATCAAGGGCTTTAACAGTCCGGGCATTGTCGGCATTAAAAACCGTGAGATCCGTCAGGATGACATTGACCGTGTTATAGATGCTGCCAGAGCTGTTAACCTCTCACAAAACCAGCAAATCATCCATGTTCTGCCCCAGGAATTCATGGTGGATGACCACACCGGCATCCAGGATCCACTCGGCATGACAGGGGTGAGACTGGTGACCAATGTTCACATTGTGACCGGAGATACAACGTCTATCCACAATCTGGTTATGTGCTGCAACAGGGCCGGTCTCGAGGTGGCTGATATTGTCCTGGAGTCATTAGCATCGGCAAATGCAGTTTTATCCCGTGGAGAAATGGACCTTGGGGTCGGTCTGCTTGACATCGGCGGAGGCACTTCTGACCTGGCTATCTTTTCCGGGGGTACAATCAAGCATACATATGAACTTGGCCTGGGAGGCAATAACCTGACCAACGATCTGTCTGTAGGATTGCGCACACCTTTCCAGGAGGCAGAGCGGTTAAAAAACCGTTACGGTTCCGCCCTCACTTCCATGATAGATGGTGACAATGTTATTGAAGTACCCACTGTAGGTGACAGAAAACCCAGAAAAGTCAAACAGAAAATCATGGGCGAAATACTGGAGCCACGCATTGAGGAGATGTTAATCATCCTCAACCAGGAGATGATAGACTCTACTTACAAGGACCGCTTGAATGCCGGTGTGGTTATTAGCGGAGGCACAGCCCTTCTTGAGCATATCGTTGATCTTACTGAACAGATTTTTGATCTGCCGGTCAGAATAGGATATCCCCGCGAAATCCATGAAGCACCTGAAAGTATTAACTCACCACAGAATGCAACAGGTGCCGGGTTGGTAATTTATGCCAGCAGGCATGCCTCAGGCAAGAAATGGCGGGTTCCGGGGAAAAAAGCAATAGGAGGCGTAGTTGGCATGATGAAAGGTTGGTTCAGCAGCAACCTGTAAATATTTGTAATGATATTGGAATTGGCAATTTCAAAATAAAAACCAGTTTAAAAAACTTACGGATTTCATAGACAAAAAGAAACTGAAAAAGGGGGAAAGAAGATGGAATTTCGAATGGCAGAAGAATCATTGGCCAAAATCAGAGTTGTTGGGATCGGTGGTGGTGGAGGAAACGCCGTCAACACCATGGTAGACAACCAACTCCAGGGAATTGAATTCATCGCTGCCAATACGGACATACAGGCCCTGGAAAACTCCAAGGCTGATGTCTGTTTGCAGCTTGGCCCCGGGATAACCAAAGGACTCGGTGCCGGAGCAGATCCTGAACGGGGTAAAGAGGCTGCCTTTGAAAGTCTTGAGGAGATCCGTGAGGTACTGAAGGGAGCGGACATGGTTTTTATTACGGCCGGCTTGGGCGGCGGGACCGGAACCGGTGGAGCACCTGTCGTTGCAAAGATCAGCAAGGAGATTGGAGCCCTCACCGTTGGAGTTGTTACCAAGCCATTCTTTTTTGAAGCAAGAGCAAGAATGAAAAAGGCTGAAGAAGGTTGGAAGGAGTTAAAAAAACACGTTGATACCATTATCACGATACCCAATGACCGCCTTCTGACCATTATGCAAAAGGGCAGCAAGCTCATGGATATGATGAAAAAAGCAGACGAGGTTCTTTTACAGGCAGTAAAGGGAATTACCGACCTGATAAATCTTCCTGGCCATATGAATGTCGACTTCGCAGACCTGCGTGCCGTTATGAAGGAAGTTGGCCCTGCTCTGATGGGAGCCGGTGTCGGCGTTGGCGAAAATCGGGCAATCGATGCTGCAAAACGTGCTATTGACAATCCTCTTTTACAGGATGCGGGAATTGATGGCGCCAAAGGTGTACTGATCAATATTTCAGCCTCGGAAGACTCTTTCACCATGAATGAATTCATGGAAGCATCTAACCTGATTTCGCAGAAGGCGCATGAAGACGCAAATATTATTGTCGGTGCACTTTTTGATGATAGCCTCAAGGATGAGATTCGAGTTACTGTTATTGCTACAGGGGTAATCGGCGCGGAAGATGCAGCAACCATCAAGAGGCCGATTCAGGCTGTTGCCAATAATAAATCCCAAGAAGAAGCCGTTCAAGACAATAAAGTATCATCACATGATTCCTCGACCGGCAGGCAGAACAAAATATTTAATCGTCGCAATCCCGGAATAGTCAGAAAACAGACCCTGCCGTTCCCCAATACTCTGGACGAAGCTGAACTGGAAACACCGACTTACTTGAGACAGGCGGCAGATTAAATTTTAGTTACAATGAAGACTTGAGATTATATTGCCTTCTCCCCCGAAATGGTTAATATACTTTCATACATTTGATGTGGGTATGGTATACCCGCATCATTTTTGACAAAAAACAATAAACATATTTTTTACAGAACCTTTACCTGAACCAACATATTTCAACTTCTTGAATCGTATGGCAATTAGTGCAGCCATTTCTTAGCTGAAACTTCGTATTTATGGGCCGGAATTCAAAGTTAACCACTGGTGTTACCGGCAACCGCCAATATTTTTCCCTTGAAAAAGGAAGCATTAAAAAGAAATGGAAAAATAAAG
>JAUXHH010000242.1 GCA_030621655.1 Desulfobacterales bacterium | reverse complement strand
CCTATTTATTAAAATTAAAATTGGGGAGAAAAAATCATGGTGAAGGCGGTAATATTCGATATGGACGGGGTGATGACAGACTCCGAACATATGATAAATGAGGCCGCAATTGCCGGCTTGCGCGAGTACGGAATTGAACCTGAACCAGTTGATTTTCTCCCTTTTCTGGGAATGGGTGAAGACCATTATATCGGTGGCGTCGCCCGGAAATACGGCCTGACCTATATTCCGGAGATGAAAGCACGGGTTTACGAAATTTACTTCGGTTTAATTTCCGGGCGCTTGACAGCTTTTCCGGGGGTGCATGACCTTCTGGAACAATTGAAAGCCCAACAGGTCCGTCTTGCAGTGGCATCTTGTGCGGACCGCATCAAGATAGAAGCCAACCTGGCAGCAATCGAGGTTGAACCGGCATGGTTTCATGGGATTATGGCAGGGGACGAGGTACAGAATATGAAACCCGCTCCGGATATTTATCTGGCTGCAGCTGAAAAGCTGGACGTTGCACCGAAAAGTTGCTGTGTAATTGAAGATTCCATCAATGGAATTCGGGCCGCCAAGGCGGCCGGTATGCGGTGTGTAGCCGTTGCACAGAGCTTTGCAGCGTCCGAGCTGCAAACCGCGTCACCGGATTGCATCCGCCCTGGTGTTAGTAACATTTCCCTGGCAGATTTAGGACTGAAAGAAGAAATGTGATTCCAGACAACTGAGCGGATCGAAGGTCATCGTTGTTGTATTTAACTCAAAACGGAATCAATGCCCTCACTCAATTGGGCCAAATTGAACGGTTTCGCAACAGCAGCACAGAAACCATATTCACGGTAATTAGCCATCACCGGATCGTTTGAGTAACCGCTTGCGACAATGATCTTTGCTTCCGGGGCAAGCTGAAGAAGTTTCCGAGCCGCTTCCTGTCCCCCCATGCCACCGGGAATGGTTAAGTCCATAATTACAAGATCAACAGGCGTATTGGTATCCTGCAGTTCCTGATAGGTGTTTATTGCCTCCTCACCGTCCTGCACCAGAATCGCTTCATGGCCGAGGGTAGAGAGTTGCGCCTGGGTAAGATTTCGGACCATTTCTTCATCATCCATCACCATAACTCTTGCTGCTTTCACTGCCGCTTTTGGTTTCTGCTGTTTAGTAACACTGACGTCCGTGGAAGGCTCGGCAGGCAGAAACACGGTAAAGGTTGTGCCCTTGCCTATATTGGATTGAACCATGATATTCCCATCATGTTTATCGATGACTGCATGACAGATTGACAGGCCCAGACCACTACCCCCCGGTTTCGTGGTAAAGTAAGGGTCAAATATTTTATTTATAATTTCTTGCGGAATGCCAACACCTGTATCTTCAATAGTAATACGGATAAAGTTCCCTTCATGCCTGCTCAAGAGCTGCTCGCCTGCCGCATCTTCTACATTGTTGCAGCTGACATTTATACTCCCTCCATCCGGCATTGCAAACTTGGCATTCAGGATTAAATTTTGAATAACCTGGCTGATCTGACCACTATCAGCATTTACAGTCCAGAGGTCGTCCGGAAAGGTGTAATCACAGAAAACCCGGGAGCCATGAAGAACAAAATCGGCAGAATCCTGGATAAGCCGGGCTAAGGAAGTTTTTTCTTTGACGGGTTCACCGCCTTTGGAAAAGGTTAACAGCTGCTGAGTGAGCTTTGCCGCTCTCTTTGCCGCCTTTTGAGCTTCAGAGAGAAGAGCTTCCGCTCTTCTTGAATCTTTTTCAACACAATAGGAGGCCAGCTCAATGTTGCCCATAATGCCGAAGAGAATATTATTATAATCATGAGCGATACCACCAGCTAGGACTCCGACGGATTCAAGTTTCCTAGCCCTGAACAACTCTTCTTCCATCTGGTGCTTATCCGTGATATCTCGATATAACATAAGAAAATGACTGTAACTGTCTGTGTGCTGCTTCTTTGAGGTAGAAAGCTCAAACCAATGCTCACCGTATTCCAACGGCAGCCTGATAATCTGACCTCGTGAAGTGCCGGTCTCTGCCGCCTCTCGGATTGCGGCCATCACTTCTAAAGCTGCGTCGGATGGGAGTATTTCATTAACCGTGTGATCAATTAGAGCTTCCTTTTTCGCAACCAGAAGATCTGTATCCTGTGCCCACAAATCTATATACTTACCGTTCCCGTCCATTTCGAACATGAGATCTGGGATGGCCCGTAATGTTGCATCCAGGTCAGCATTTGCCTGTTGCAATCTCTCCTCGGTACCTTCCCGAATCTTGATTTCCGCCATCAGGTCATTGTTCTTTTCCTTCAGCTCAAGGGTTCGCTCTTTAACAAGCGCTTCAAGATGCTGTTGGTGTTTTTCATTTGACTCTATCAAATGTGCTTTTTCTATGCATTTTTCAATGGTATAGAGGACCAGCTGCATATCAGACAGTGGTTTTGATAGAAAATCCCAAGCTCCTTCCCTAACGGCTCTCATGGCATCATCAATCTGCCCCACACCGGACAGGACAATAATGGGAAGGTTCGGGTATATCTTTTTTGCTTGACGTGTAAATTCATATCCATCCATCACCGGCATTCTAAGATCAACAATGACAATATCAGGATTTTGTTCTTTGATACAGGACAACCCCTCGTTACCATTGATGGCAGTGCGAACTGTACAATCAAAATCTTCAAGAAAGTCTTTTAAATTTTGTAGAAACGAGATTTCATCATCTATCAGCAATACATGTTTAGTCATTTTCACTCCAAGACCGTAATAGTCTAGTTGGAAATGCACATTTGTCTCAACCTCTGTACTGTATGAGGTTACCAGCACCCAAAACTACTGCTTAGGCAGCTCAATGATAAATCGCGTTCCCTGGCCTTTTTCACTTTCAACCCTGATCTTACCCCCGTGATGGGAGGTGATGATAAAATAGGACACCGACAAGCCAAGCCCTGTACCTTCATTCACCGGCTTGGTTGTAAAAAAGGGCTCGAAAATCTGCTTTTGATCATGCTTGCTGATCCCGGGGCCGTTGTCTTCAATTTCAATTCTAATTCCCTCCAGAGTCT
>JAUXHH010000198.1 GCA_030621655.1 Desulfobacterales bacterium | reverse complement strand
CAGTATCAGCGCACTTTTCGTCACTTTAAACCTTTATGATATCGTTGCAGAACTCAATGAGACAAAAAATTTTGGCGGTGGGATTGCCGTTGATGAAAGAGGAACGCCGGGAGGTATGACGGTAAATATCTATGATTGCATAGTCCAAGATAATAGTATCATAACTTCAGTCTCAGGCGGCCCTGCAGGAATTCATATCGCTACTCTTTCTACAGGTGCAGGAAAGGCAGAAACATTCCTTTCAAACTGTCAGATATTGAATAACTCTGCTGAAGGTGATGGAGGCGGAGTCTATATTGATTCCGGCACAGGAGTAACTACCCTTACCAACAACGTTATTGCAGGAAATACTGCATCTGCTGATAACGGTGGGGGCATCAATATTAAAAATTCTGCCGGCGGAAATATCACTCTAACCAACAACACTATTACAGGGAACGAAACCACAGGTACGGATCCTGATCTGCAGGATGGCGGCGGGCTTTACGTTGACCTTAATAATACGACGTCCACTCTTGATATTTATAACAACATCATCTTCAACAATACCGCTGCAGGTGATGGCAACGATTTCTACATTGTCAATCCAAGTGTCAACCCTGACCCAAATGATATTACTATTAATAACAATGACTTTGATGACACACTGACTACTGGGTCTCTTATTGCAGGGATTACAACCAATGTTACTATCCAGGACAATTTAAATACTGATCCTAATTTCGACGATCCTGATTTCGACGATTATCATCTTTTAACCAATTCGCTTGTTATTGACGCAGGCGACAACAATGCCCCAGCGTTACCAGATTTTGATCTTGACGGAGTATCCCGGCCCCAGAATAGCACAGTAGATATGGGCGCCTATGAGGCAGCCGCTAACACGACCACAACGACAACTGTGCCAGACAACTCAGAAGTTTCAGGTGGTGAGGGTTGTTTTATTGCCACGGCGGCCTATGGCAGCTATATGGCCGACGATGTCATGATCTTGCGGAATTTCAGAGACGAATATCTGCTGACAAATCCAGCGGGCAGGGCATTTGTTAAACTATACTATGCATACTCACCGACGATTGCGGACTACATTGCTGAGCATGACACCCTCCGCTTTCTCACCAGAACAGCTTTGACACCGCTTGTATATACGGTAAAAAATCCGTTGACTGCCGGAACTGTATTCATGCTGTTTGGAATCTTTCTTGCGGGTGGTCTGGTGAGAAAACGTGAAGAAAATTAAATAAGCAAAATTAACTCCCAGAAGAAAAGCTATAAAAGGCAGGGCATAAAAGCCCTGCCTTTTTTCTTTGCTGTAGACATTATCTAATTACTTAGAGACTTGATATACATTTTAAGCGACCGCATGGCCACGGTACGCCCGTCTATCTTTTCGCCTGCCATTTGTCCGACAAGACACTTGTTGACCAGCTTGGAAAGCTTCTTCTTTTCCCCTGCATTTTCCAAACCCTTGCCACCTGCATGGCAGCTGTTACAGGACGACTCATTTGATGAACTGCCAAGCTTAGAGTCATTAAACATTTCCATACCTGATTCCACTGAAGTTTTAGCAGCTCCCAATACACTTGTTCCTGTCATAAGAAACGGGGCCGCCACTGCTGCTGCAAATATTTTTTGTTTCATCATTGCTCTCTCCTTGCAAAATTTATTTAACATTTTGTATCACAACCATCTCTTACCGCGGTACCTTTCCGGATGGTTATTTATCGCAGTAAAAAAACCCTGGGTCAACACCAAGAAAAAAACAGATAAATGCCAGGGAATATCTACTATTTTTGTTGCCCGGCATAATTTATCCTTTAGTCTCTTTTTCTTCATGGACAAGGGCATTTTGACCATTAATCTGCCAAAATCCGAGGAGGCCAGGAAAAAGGAAATCAAGATCAAAGTGCATTAAATACTGCTGATTGTTAGCTGAAATACTAAGGGCGGCCAAAATGACCGCCCTTACTGATAAAACATATGTTGATACAAATTTTCTTTACATGATTCCCCTGACTGCAGCAGTGGCAATGTCGACCACAGGTGCAGGCATGATACCCATAACGATGATAATGAGCACCAGCGCTATGCTGACAGCCTGGGTCAAAGGTGATACTGTAACAGCAGGCCTCTCTTCAGGATCGGTGCAGTAGCTGATTCGAACCACTGAGAGATAATAATAGATTGCGATTGCCGTGTTAATGGCAGCCAGGATAACCAGAGGCAGATGACCGGCTTGCAAGGCTCCGGCCAGGAGCATGAATTTGCCCATGAAACCGACAAACGGCGGAATCCCTGCAAGGGCAAACATACCTACTGCCAGAGTAAAGGCCATTAGCGGAGCCCGCTTATAAAGTCCTGTCAAGTCACTGATCGCCAGATTTTCACCTTTTGTTGAAACATTACAGATAACCAGAAAACAGGCCAGATTCATCAGCATGTAACCGGTGATGTAATAGATGGCTGTGGCAAATCCAGTGTCCTTTAATGTAAGAATACCAAGAATAACAAATCCTGCATGGGCGATGCCGGAAAAGGCAAGCATACGTTTGATGTCTTTCTGCACCAGGGCGATGAGGTTACCGTAGAACATGGAACAGACCGCAAGGATCATTAACAGCTTCACCAGGGAATCTGCTGATGGTGCAGCAAGTGTAGCGACACGTATAAGTAATGCGACAGCACCAAGTTTGGGTATTGAGGCAATAAATGCGGTCGTTTCATTCGAGGCCCCCTGGTAAACATCCGGCAGCCAGAAATGGAAAGGAAAAAGACCAAGTTTGAAAAAGAAACCGCCCATGACCATGGCAATTCCAACAATAGCGGCAGGCGAAGTTATTACCTGGTTCATGGCAGGAATTAATTCACTTAAATAGGTTGTTCCGGTCAACCCGAAAAGATAACTCATGCCGAAGAGCATAACGCCTGTTGCCACCACACCAAAAAGAATGTACTTGATGCCGGCCTCCATCTGTTCACGCAGACCACCTTGGTCATCCCGCATAGGCACGAGCAGGTAGAGGGTAAAGGAGGAAAGCTCCAGGGCCACAAAGATGGCAAGCAATTCAACGCTGCTTACAAGCATGACCAGACCAAGAACGCTTAACAGCAGAAAGAGATAATATTCCGCTCGGATAGTTTCATTGATGCCTTTCAGTTCCTTGCTGAACAGGAGCAACACGGCAAGGCCGCCTGTAATGGCCAGCTTGAAAATCTGTGAGAAAAGGTCAATGCGGTACGCTTTAAAAAACAGTTCGCCTTCAAGTTTCAGGCTTGCTGCACAGATTAAAAAGGCAATGACAGACAAAGCCACAGCAATAGTTCTAACTATACTGCTGCTGGATTTTCCAAGGGTAAGGATAAAAATCACCAGGCAGCTTAACAGCAGAAAGAGCTCTGGAAGAAACAATACCATTTTCATTATCTAACCTTTTTCACTCTATTATTGTGGTATCACAAGTTTTGCGATTTCTATAAAACTCTGCTGATCTCCTGCGGCAATACCTACCTGCTGGATCAGGTTGGCTACGCTGGCATGCATTACATCCAAAAACGGGGCTGGATTCAAGCCGATCCAGAAAACAAACAACAGCAGAGGCGCCAGTGTTATAATTTCACGTACATTCAAATCTAACAGATAAGACTGATCAGGATTATTGGTTCCACCCCAGACCACCTTCTGCAGCAAGCGCAACATATACGCTGCTGCCAATACAGCACCGGGAATGGCACAGGCAGCAATGATCTTTGTCTTGGAAAAAGCACCTGCCAGAATTAAAAATTCAGCGACAAAACTGTTGGTACCAGGAAAGGCCAATGACGACAGGGAGAAAAAGCCCAGAAAAACCACATAGATCGGCATGAATTTCCC
>JAUXHH010000132.1 GCA_030621655.1 Desulfobacterales bacterium | reverse complement strand
ATGCGAGACTTCGAGGAGCAGTGTTTTTTCGAAGTCTCGCCAACACTCGCTTATCTGCGAGCGAGGCTATACATATGGTATGCCGAGCGAACAGGTAGCGCAGACTCCGAAAATGCCCTGCGACGCAGTAAATCGAATTATTGCGACGCCATCAGTAATGGGATTTTTATTTGACCTAATCGCTTAAGCTGGTTAAAAACTGCATTTCAAATACCAATAAATGTTTCAAAATGACGGAGTAGCAAAATTATGGAAAAAACCATTGCAGAAAAAATATTTGCGGCGCATCTGAGGGATACACCCTCATCGACAAATGTCGTGCTCAATATCGACGTTGTCCTGTGCCATGAGATTACTACACCTATCGCCATAACCGATCTGGAGGCTAAAGGACTGGACAGGGTATTTGATCCTGACAAGATCAAGGCGGTGATTGACCATGTCACCCCTGCCAAGGATTCTAAAACGGCAACCCAGGGAAAAATCATGCGGGACTGGGCCAGGCGCCACAACATTAAAGATTTTTTTGATATCGGCAGTAACGGTGTCTGTCATGCCCTGTTCCCGGAGAAAGGTTTCATCCGGCCCGGCTATACGGTAATCATGGGAGATTCACATACCTGCACCCATGGCGCTTTCGGTGCCTTTGCCGCAGGTGTCGGCACCACAGATCTGGAAGTTGGCATTCTCAAGGGAGTCTGCTCGTTCAGAGAGCCGAAGACCATGAAAATCAACGTGACCGGCAGCCTGCCTGACGGTGTGTATGCCAAGGACGTCATCTTGAACATCATCAAACAGATCAGCGTTAACGGTGCCACGGATATGGTTATGGAGTTTGCCGGCCCGGTTGTGGACCAGATGTCCATGGAATCCCGTATGACTCTCTGCAACATGGCTATTGAGGCAGGAGGCACCAGCGGTATCTGCATGCCTGACCGAACAACCGCAGAATACCTCTGGCCTTTTCTCCAGGATTCGTACGCAACAGTTGATGAGGCTATTGAAGACTTCAGGAAATGGCATTCCGACCCTGACGCCGATTATGTTGCGGAGTTGACTCTTGACGTTACAGATCTCAAACCCCAGGTCACATTCGGTTACAAGCCGGATGAGGTTAAGGATGTTACTGAGATGGAAGGCATGCCGGTTGATCAGGTCTATATTGGTTCATGCACTAACGGCCGCATCGAAGATCTGCGCGAGGCAGTCAGAATTCTGGCAGACAGAAAAATTGCACCGACTGTTCGAGGTATTCTCTCCCCTGCGACTCCTGCGGTTTATTCCAAGGCTATGGAAGAAGGGATTATCAAGATCTTCATGGATGCCGGCTTCTGCGTTACCAACCCGACCTGCGGGGCCTGCCTGGGTATGAGCAACGGCGTACTGGCAGAGGGAGAAGTATGCGCCTCAACAACCAACAGGAACTTTAACGGGCGTATGGGAAAGGGTGGCATGGTACATCTGATGAGCCCACTTTCTGCCGCAGCGGCCGCAGTTGCCGGTCATATTACGGACCCGGGCAAATATCTTTAAATTTTACTGCTACACCAATTTTAAATAAAACACGCATACAGGCGATAAACTGTACAGGAGATTGCAATGAAAAAGTTTGGCGGCCAACCACTGTTTCTGGACAGAAACGATATAAATACCGATGAAATAATTCCGGCTAAATATCTCACTGAAAATAGTAAAGAAGCATTAAAACCTCATATTCTGGAAGATCTTCACCTGGAAGATTTTGATGCCGGAAAAGATATAACCGGGAAAAGCATCATAGTCACGAAAGCCAATTTTGGATGTGGCTCCTCACGGGAACATGCTGTATGGGTTTTTGAGGTAAATGACATTAATGTCGTTATTGCTGAGAGCTTTGCCAGGATATTCAGGCAAAACATGTTCAACTGCGGCATGTTGGCTATCGAACTTCCCAGGGAAGATATCGACACACTCTTTACATTAGGAACAGATGCTGTTGTCCGGGTTGATTTAGAGCAGAACAAAATTATTGCTGAAAGCAGCCAGGGCCAGAAAATAAATATCACATTTGAATTAAACTCCTTTGACCGCGAATTGGTGCAGGCAGGCGGGTGGTTGGCCTACGCAGATAAGAAATATTAATTCTTCCGGCTTCTTAAAAAATACGCCTTTATATCCGGGCACCTGATTTAATTTTGTTCAAAACTGGTTTTTTCCTTTGTTTTCTTGTATATATAATTATATATTATCATTGCAGATACAGTGTTTTTTGCTGTCAACTCGAAGTGGATGACTCCATAAATTCTCCATGACTCCTGCCATAACCTGAGAGTCTACTCCACTTTATTTGCAAGAGGTTCTTTATGGAAGAAGATCTGTTGCAAGCCGTAATCAAGGTCGAAAAAGAAATCCAGCAATCCATTGAGGCTGAAAAGAAAAAAGCTGAAGTCTGGCTCGAAGCCATACGTGTTTCTTTAAGCCGGAAATTGAAAGAAAAAAAACAGCAGCTACTGGATGATCACGATCAATCCCTTGAAGAAACCTGCCAGATAACCAGGCATAAAGCTGAAAAGGATATTTCTGAAGTAAATCAAATGGCAGCGTACCTCCAGAATCTTCCAGAGGATGTTTTACTGGAGGTCAATGAATATTTGCAGCTGATCCTACCAGATGAATACCGGTGAGAAACAGTGATTGTTACTATGTCAAAAGTGGAAATAGTCGGCCCCCGACAGTTGCTTGGGGAAACGCTTTCACTGGTTCGCAAAGAGGGGGATCTTCACATAGAACCCTCAGCCGTCGGCTTCATTGATGATATACATAAAAAAGAGATACATTCGTTGCTGCCAGACGAAAAAGCACTTTTTGAAAAGATATTTTTAGAAGAACTTGAAGGCAAACTCAAAACCCTTTTTTCCTGTCTGGTTATTGACACCATGAGGGAAAGCTTTCTCTCACCACGGCCAATTATCGATACTGTCAGCAGGACACTGGATAAACATCTTGAGATGTGCCAGGTTCTCTGTAAGAAGCGGGAGGAAATAAGGCAGGATCTCTTTGAGTTGAGTGGGTACAAGGTTTTTCTGGCCACTGTCTCAACCTTAATAGACAAAATTCAGCTAACACCGGATCTGGATTATATCGGCATTACTTTAAAAGATGAGAAATCAGTAATTGCCTTAAAAGAAAACCTGGATTGTCTTGCCGACACATCCTGTGAACTTCTTACCGTCCCCTCTGAGGATGGGTCTCTTGTGGGTCTTATTGCTGCGACCAAAGATATTTCTGAAGATATTCGCTCAATGATGAGTGAAAAACAGATGCCGGAATTCACCTTTCCCGAATCAATTAGAAGTATGACCTTTGTCCATAAAATTGAATATCTGCAGGAGGAGATCCGTAAAAATGAGGCGGACTTGGCTGCCGTTGATGCGAAACTGACAGAGTTCACCCATCGATGGGGCCCGATGTATAAAGCTGCCCACGACTGGGTACATGAACAGCTTTCAATTATTCAGGCGTCAGCTTTTTCTTTTGAAACAACAATGTGTTTTTTTATATATGGTTGGATGCCCTCTGAAAAAGTTGCCGGGTTGAGTGCGAGCCTGCAACAGCAATTTGCAGGAAGTGTAATGCTCGAGGAGATTGATATCCGTATGGAGGATTTAGAACGTGTCCCTGTAGTCTTGCAGAATCCTCAGTACTTTAAACCGTTTGAAAATTTCACCAGGCTTCTGCCGCTCCCTTCTTATACCTCATTTGATCCCACGCCGTTTATCGGTCTTTTTTTCCCGTTGTTTTTTGGATTGATCCTGGGTGATGCCGGCTATGGGCTCATACTTCTTATTGCCTCCTGTCTTCTGCCACGAATAGCCAGAAAGAACCTGTTATTTCAGGATGCTATCAGGATTCTCAGGGTATGTTCATTATATGCCATAATTTTTGGTTTCTTATATGGAGAGATCTTCGGCGATCTCGGACATAAAATGTTTGGGTTAAAACCGTTGTTCATGGATCGTCAGGAAAATATCATACCAATGCTGTATTTTGCCCTGGCCGTTGGACTGGCCCATATAACTCTGGGACTTACTTTGGGATTCATCAGTGCCCTAAAGAGACATACAAAGAAAGAGGCACTGGTAAAACTTTTAAACATAATTCTAATCTTTACTATTGTTGCACTTATCATTACGTCTTTCGGGATTTTCCCGGAATTATTGACACGACCGCTGATTATTACCGTCCTGATTTTAACTCCTCTCCTGCTCTTTTCAGGAGGTCTTCTCGCCCCCCTCGAACTGCTGAAAAATATCGGCAATATAATTTCCTATGCCAGGATCATGGCTATTGGGCTTACATCTGTACTATTAGCCAATGTCGCTAACCAGCTTTCAGGTCTGACCGGTGATATTGTTCTGGGGTTGATCGTAGGGGGAATTATTCATCTTCTGGGTATAACCATCGGTGTCTTTTCTTCCTCTATCCATTCTCTGCGGCTCCATTATGTGGAATTTTTTGATAAATTTATTGAGCTTGGAGGCCGTAAATACAGGCCATTTTCCGGGAATCAAAAAGAAGATAGCGCCCAGGACATTTCAGGTGTAACAGAAGGCAATAATAAAAAAGTTGCGTGAGAAATTAAACGAGTCGGAAGAAGAATCAAAATACATTAAAGGGAGGGAGAATATGGACAACAATATATTGATAGCATTTGCCGCTGCCCTGGCAATTGGTTTGCCTGCTCTGGCCACCGCCTGGGCACAATCTAAAATTGGTGCTGCCGGCGCAGGAACCCTGGCAGAGAAACCGGAGCTTTCAGGAACAATCATTATATTGATTGCAATCCCGGAAACCATGGTAATCCTGGGTTTTGTTGTTGCAGTCATCATTTTGCTCGGGGGATGATAATTGGGCCTGGAAGAGCTTATAAGCACCCTGAAGAAAAACGAGCAGAAGCAGATTGATGATATTTGGCAGCAGGCAAGAGCCGAAGCAGATTCCATACGCAAACAGGTAGCTGAAGCAATTGCCAAGATTACTGAAGAACATGCTGACCAGCTCACTTCTGCCTGCCGGAAATCCGTAAGGGTCATTGTTGCAGAAGCAGACATGAAAGCCAGGAAGAAAAAATTGTTCGCATACCAGGGCCTTAATGAGCTTTTGCATGCAACTGCAATAAATCAGTTACCCAGATTGCGGGAACATGGCTATGAGAATGTTTTTGCACAATTGGCAAAAGAGTTACCTGGTAGTCAATGGGATAA
>JAUXHH010000243.1 GCA_030621655.1 Desulfobacterales bacterium | reverse complement strand
CAGTCCTACCATTAGACGATCCCCCAGCAATGTGGAATTGAAGCGAATAAAATAGAGAACTCGATGAATTATGTCAAGGGTAAATAAAGGGCTTAGAGGCAGAAATTTATTTACAGGTTTCAAGGGGTCAAGGTTTCAAGGAGTCGAGGGATAACATCAAAATAAAGAGTAACTATTTACAAAAAGGCGTAAATTCTTTCCTTAACCTTTTCTTTTTTCTGACCCCTGACCGCTAATTGCTTTTTAACTCTATGCCTTTCTACCTCTGTGCCTTTGTCCCTTAATTCTTTCCCTTGAAACCTAGAAACCTCGACACCTTGAACCCTTTTCTTTAACCTCTGCACCCTAAAGGGCATAAATGCCTATTTTGTTATCACCAACCCGGCGTACCCCACAACCTTGCTTGTGTCTCCCGAGGCCTCCCCTGAATCCGTATAGCGGATAAGTTCCGCCTTCTTTGCGCCTAATGCCAAGGCAGCAATTAATGTCACTGTTGTCGGCATTATACCGCACATGGATATTCTGTTACCAACTACAGTATTGTAGAGTCCCTCAGGATCAAGCGCCTTTATGCGTTCCAAAGCCATGCTGTCCTTAGAGCTGGCAGACTCTCTTGACTCATAATGGGTCATGTCCGTACTTGCGACAATGAGAACCGGTTTGCCGTATTTTTTTATGGCCTCTGCCAGACCATTGCCAACCGAGACACAGGTTTGGTAGGAAACATGTGACACCACCAGGGGAGCGATAGTAAGATTTTTCTGCATGTGCTGCAAAAAAGGAACCTGCACCTCAAGGGAATGCTCAAACCGGTGGGCCACTTCATCAACCTGAACCTGAGAGGAATTTTCGACTATTTCAGCAGCAAGCTCCTCGTTGACCGGCACTTCACCCATGGGCATATCCCAGGCACCCTGATCCATTAATGCCACCGTTGCACCGTAACCTGTATGGTTGGGTCCGAGAATAATGACATTTTCCGGCACCTTCACACGGCCGATTGTCTCACCTGCCACCCCGCCGGAATATATGTATCCAGCATGAGGTGAAATAACCGCAAGCGCTTCTTTTTTTTCTTCGGGTTGAATGTCTGGGATAAGATCGTTGAGGGTTTTGACCAGTGAGGCTTCATTACCAGGATAAAACTGACCAGCTACTGCAGGAGAACGTAACATTTTTTACCTCCATTTTAAAAAACAGCATCTGTTTTTTACAGGTTAAAGGATAAAGGTAAAAGGTAAAAGGTTTTTGTATTTCTTTCTCCAGGAATTTATTCTTTTCTGCCCACTGCAGATAAGCAAAACGTAGTTGAGACTTCGAACTGCAAACTCGATTTAAAGTCTTTGTACCTCTGTGCCTTTGTGCCTTTCTTTGTGCCTCTGCCCCTCCATGCCTTTGTGCCCCTGTCCCTTAATTCTTTTCCCTTGAAACCTAGACACCTCGACACCTTGAACCCTTTTCTTCAACCTCTGTGCCTTTGTACCTTTGCGCCTTTAAGCTAATCATTTAACCTTCCAGGTAGTTCCTTTTGCCCCATCCTTCAATTCAACCCCTTTGGCAAGCAGTTCATCCCTTATGGCATCTCCTCTGGCCCAATCTTTATTCCGGCGCGCCTCGTTTCTCTGCCGGATCAAGGTTTCAATTGTTGCAGGGTCCAGACCAAGCTCTTTTATACGCTTTTCCTGCAGGGCTTCAGCATGCTCAACCGGGTCTTCAGTCAGCAATCCCATAATGTTAGCCAGTTCCTTAAATTTCACCCCAACTTTATGAAGCAAATCAATATCCTGCCGGCTTGGAATTCCCGGCAGGACCCTGGTAATCTTGTTGAGTATCTTAACTGCATCAAAGAGCTGGGCCAGGGCCTGGGCCGTATTAAAATCATTGTTCATGACCTTCTGGAACCGTTCTTCAAGGCTTTGCAGCTTTGCCGCATCCTTTTTAGATATTGCAGATTCCTTGCCGGCATCACCTGATTCAGGCAGCCTGGCGATTTCAGCAAGGCACTCGTAAAACCGCTCCAGACCGACTTCGGCATCTTTAATAGCAGCCTCAGAATAGTTGAGGGGGCTCTGGTAATGCGTTGAAAACACAAAAAGACGCAGCGCTTCAGGCCGAAACCGTTCAAGGACATTCCTGATGGTTAGAAAATTCCCCAGGGATTTTGACATCTTTTCATCCTTGATGGTAACAAAACCGTGGTGCACCCAGATATTAACAAAAGGGCTGCCGGTGGCACCCATGCTCTGGGCAATTTCGTTCTCATGATGCGGAAAAATAAGATCCTTGCCGCCGCCATGGATATCAAATGAATTGCCCAGGTATTTTTTGCTCATGGCAGAACATTCAATGTGCCATCCAGGCCGTCCGGGCCCCCAAGGACTGTCCCAGATGGGCTCACCGGGTTTACTCGATTTCCAGAGAGCAAAATCCATGGGATTGCGCTTCTTTTCATTTATTTCAATACGCGCTCCGGCCTGCATATCTTCAATGCTTCGCTTGGAGAGAATCCCGTAATCGCTGAATTTCTCCACCGCATAGTACACGTCACCATCCACCTGATAGGCCATGCCCTTATCCACAAGCCCCTCGATCATGTCGATGATCTCCTGGACATGATCGGTAGCCTTGGGTTCCACAGTCGGAGAGGCGACCCCCAACTGCTCCATGTCTTCATGAAATTTCTGGATGAAGCGCTCAGACAACTCTTCAGTGGTTGTCCCCTGCTCCTGGGCCCTGTTGATGATCTTGTCAACAATATCCGTAAAACTCCTTACATAGGTAACTCTATAACCACGATACAGCAGGTACCGGTAAATCATATCAAAGGCCAATGCTGATCGGGCATGACCTATATGACAGTAGTCGTAGGCGGTGATACCACAGACGTACATTTTGACATGATTTTCAGCCAGCGGCGTCAGCTCAGTTTTCCCGCCGGTTCGCGTATTATATATCTGGATGGACATTTTTTTACTTCATTAGTAATTTAAATTTATCAAAGCACACAGGCATTTATGCCCTTTAGGGTACAAAATTATAGTTTG
>JAUXHH010000111.1 GCA_030621655.1 Desulfobacterales bacterium | reverse complement strand
GAGTCGAACCGGCACGGTATATTATACCGAGGGATTTTAAGTAATTCGGGCGTGTTTTCTGTAAAGTCCTTTTTTCTTCTGAATCTATTGATATTTCAATAAACTGCCGGGTTCTTGTTTGCCAGAACATGCCTTAAATATCCATAAAAACCTATCGTTTTCTGAGCATGATTACACAGGAATTACACATAAAATATTCACTCCCCATGGTAAAATACCCCTACCTTGGCTATATCTCATATAAAATTTCACAATATTCTCAGTCCGGGATTAGAGGTGCTTTTGGATGTGGTGAGACTCTAAAAGGGTTTTTAGGGCTACGCCATTGGTAATGTGGTATATGCTTGCTTGGTGCAAAAAAAGACTGTGAGGATACGGGTGAAGGCACAAAAAGGCTAATAACCTATTTGCCTCAGAAAGTTTAAAAAAATCCTGACTACTCTTTACCCTGTCTTTGGGTCCTTCCTTGTGGGGAGGGGGGGGAGAACAACCTCCCCTTACCCGATTAGGTGTTTTCCATCAATTGTTTTGTTGAAGTCGATGAAGTAACTAAATCTATCCCTTTTTCGTTTTCGATAATGACTTTTATTTCATCAACCGGAAGCAATATTGAAGCGAAATATCCTGACTCCGGCAGTTTTATCTTTAATCAATCGGCAGGAAGGTGACTTCAAAAGCCTTACAAGCCCGATATTCCTGGAGCCGATTATTAATAGAAAAGGCCTCGTTCATATCGTAATGCTGGAAGATATCCAAGCCGCGGTCGAGAAGGATCTTCCAGCCATGGTCGGTAACAATATGTCTTGCGTGGGCTGAACCTGACGTGTCAAACTCCCATGAAAAACGTATGCCGGCAGGCTGAACGCTCATCTGCATCTGGATTAGAAAATCTTTCTGTTGCTCGCCTTTGAATTCGTCTTCCACAGTGATCAGGTTTACATCAACCACATCATCTTCGGATTTATACTTGGCAACTGTTTCGAGGAACTCCATCATATTCCTGGCCTGGAAGAACAACCTTATATATGGATCTGTGATTGTTATTTTTTTTACTCGTCTCAAGTAAGGGCCAAAAAGGTTGTCATAGCTGACGCCGCGTTGATTTTCTTGAAAGACCAGATGTTTTTCTTTCAGAGGTTCTTCTTTTTCCTGGGCAGTTGCCTTTGCCTCTTCTTGGGCGGCAAGTTCTTCATCATCTGCCTCAGGCGGGGCGCTGCCCTGATGGTAATGTTGAGGATATTGTTTTTCTTCAAGGGTCTTGACAAAAATTACTTTTTTCTGCCCCAGTAAATTAAACCCAAAACGGACAGGTTCATATGTCTGGTCAATTCGCATTAACTGGTCTTTAACCCTTTTCCGTCCTTCTATGGCAAACTTCAAAATTTCTTCAATCTCTTCATTCGGGGCTTCACGGTGGGGAAAGAGGATCTTCATTAGGCCGCCAAAGGTTTTATTTATGGCATCACGGTCTCTGGTTGAAATATCTGCCAACAATTCAAACTGCTCGGCATAGAGATGTGAAAAATCATGGTTGCGCAGAGTCCGTAATATTTCGGCAAGATAATCGACCACAAAGCCGTAGCCATCAGAAAACATCTCTCCTCTGATAATATCTATCTCCCAACCTGGAACGTAGAAATGGAGGCGGTCAAGAAAGGCTGAGTCATGGTAGGCAGCCGGCAATTCGTCAAATAAGTCACTATGTTTGAGCATATAGGGCAGGGTATGCTGAGTGTTGCCAACAAAAACCATCGAGGCTTCAGCACCCAATGTTTCTATACCTCGGGAGAAGGACTTATTGGCCATATAGTTTTTCATAATGTCAACAAGTTCCTTGTTTGGCCGCTTCTGCTTACCAGCGAACTCATCAAAAGCAACCGCATCCCAGTAACCGACCAGTCCAAGCTTTCCTGTATTATTATTGACAAAAAGCTTTGGCACCGTGACTTCTCCACCTGATATCAGTATGCCATGCGGTGAAAACTCCGAATAAATATGTGACTTCCCCGTGCCTTTATGGCCAAGTTCAATAACATTATAGTTCCTTTCACAGTATGGGATCAGTCGGACAAGCTGTAATAATTTACTGCGTTTGCCAAACATCTCAGGATTAAAACCAAGACTCTGCATGAGCAGGTCAATCCATTCATCTGTGGTAAATTTCTTCCGAGCCTCTATGTAGGTATCATAGTCAAAATGGGATAACTGGATTGGCTTGATTGACTCCATTATCCATGGGCAGGCCTTGGGATCGTCCAGGTTCTCATATTCCAGTTCCGCAATGCACCAGACCCCGCTGACCAGAAGCTTAGGATGTTTCTTGACCGTATCCGCGGCAACCAGAACTTTGGTTATGCCTAAATTTGAAAAGGAAGCCTCGTATGTGCCGGCCTTATCATTTAAAGCAACGCTGATTTTATCAATAACTTTATGTCTGCCTTTTTCCTTGATGATCGACTTAACCAATCCGGCCTCACTACGGTGAACATAGTGTTTACGCAGAATCTCTTTAACAGTCTCAATACCGGTTTTTATGCTGGCTTCATCAGAGGTAGCGCAGTATTGGCCAAGCAGATATTCAAGAACATACGATGGAACAATGGCATTGCCTTTGACAATCTTTACCAGATCCTTGCGAACGACCAGGCCTAGAAAATGTTCATTAATCTTATTGTCAAGCTCGCTCATTAGCATCAATCCTTTAACCCTGTAAACTGGATAAGACCCTTTATACCGCTTTATTAATTATCCTTCCAAATGGTCTAAAAATCAAAATCGCTGGTAAATGATCTCCGCATGGTATAAATAACGGTCTTATATTCACGGAAGTGGGATGTTCCCGGCAGTTGTTCATCCAGTCGCAAAGTAACATCCTGGCCATTGACTTCATCGGCCTTCCTGGTCATGAGAAACCGAATTTGCATTTCACGTTCTCTTGGGTTTTCAGAAGTAAAATCAAAGGTCAATTCATGACTATCGGAAATGAGTTCGCCATCTTTTGTATATATTCCTGCCCGTAAAGTTCGAGGCTGTTTTTTGCCGGTAACCGGATCGGTCTGGTAAAAGGCAACCGACAATTGTCCAGAGGTGATTACCGAAGTGCCACTACGCAGAATATCAACGCCAATACAGGTGACATCACTCTGGCGTTTTTTATTTATTTTGAGCACTGGTATAACCAGCTCCTGCAGTGATGCGCCACCATGTACATACCTGCTGCCCGAACCTTTTAGCCGCAACCGGTTGATTGATTTCGGAATCTGAATCTCCATATCTCCGGCCAGCCCAAACTCCTCGGCTGTGAATTGCCGCAAACTCGGATGTGGATGCAAGCCTTTTCCCAAAACAAAACGGCGGTCCTGATGATAAATTTCCTTTCCGCCAACCACAACATCAGCAAAATCAGACTCTTCAATCGGCCTGTTTTGATAGATAAAGCCATGATCGCTGGTAATCAGCATATTGGTGGCATTAGCTGCGGTAAGTTTTTTTATTATTTTTATAAGTTCCAGCAGGGTCTCTTCCACAGCCTCAAAAACCCGTTCCTCAGATTCTTTTTTATCGCCTGTTGCATCTATCCTGTTATGAAAGACATAGACAACATCATGCTCACGAAAAAGGCTGCGGCACTCATCTTTATTGAGGCCCATAAGTTCATCCGCCCGCATCGCCTTTGCACTGCCCGAAACAGAATTGGCAAGGATCTTGGACCTGTTGGCAGTACCCTGTGAACTGATGCCGTCCACCAGAATAGTAGCGGACTGGTCGGCAAAGGTAATATTTTTATTGGGCAGCAAGGAGGCCATGCCCAACTGGGTAAAGCTGGGCAGCATCGCAAGCATTGGTTCAATCTCCGCCTCGTATCGGTCTTCCCTGCGGATCATACCAAGAAGCTCCTCACCAATTTCAAATCGCAGCGCGTCTGAGATAATAACAAATATTTTTTTATTTTTATTGAGAAACGGTTTGACCCACCGCTCATAAAAACGGTTTTGTACAGCAAATGGATATACGTTCCATTTCTGACACTCATCAACTGCCCGCTGCCATTGGTCGTTGACCTGAAGCAGATAACTGTTGGTATAGAGGTCTTCGACTTGGCCTGTGAGTATTTCCAGCAGCGAGGTCATCCCGGACCTGAGGGAGTGGTAAATAAACTTTCTATACAACTGGTCTAGCCAGTACCATGATCCGGAATATCTTTCTATCCCGGATGACAAGGATGACACCTGCAGATCCATCTCATCTAGGGCATAGATAAACCGGGCGGCATATTCCACAGCTTCATACAGGTGCCTGAACTTTTCGTACCAATGGCTCTGGCGTCGGGTTCTTACCACCATGGCACATTCGCCAGCACTTACGGTCCTGTCTGCAACCGAACGGACCAAATCTCTAATAATTTTTTGGTCAATAAGCCGGAAATAATCAATGTCCTGCAATGACCGGAAACCCCTTTTTTGAAGGTCCTGTTCAATCAAAAGTATTTCAGCACAATCATCAGATAGATGCTCGAATGCCTTACGGTGACGGATTGAATCCTTCCAGCGGCGCAGGAAAACCATGGCATCTCCAGTCAGAGTTGCCGTTGTCCCAAGCTCCATGCCATAGCATGACTGAAAAAGCTCGATTACAAAGTCACGTATGCTCTTGGTTTCCGAGTCATAAGCATAATGCCGTTTCAGTTGCTCCCAGAGAAACGGTTCAAGACCACACCTGGCTAACAGGTTAAATTTTTCTTGCCGTTCAACAGCCAATTCACCCAGAAGGTTTTCAAGAATCGTGTCAATCCTCGGATCAGCCCCACAGCAGACAGCAAGCATTTTTAACTTTATTGCACTTGGGGTATCATCCGGTTTTATCAGGTTCTTGAGCGTCTCCATGCGTTTTGCAGCATTGAAGAACTCAAGATGCTCCCGAGCCAGGGCAGTAAACTCCGGGCCAAGTGACAACTCGCTTAAATAAATGGAAGCCTGATCAGTACGAAATTCACCATGGGCCAGCAAGACATCCAGCAGCCAGTTATTGAGATCATCGGGCTGCTCTCCTTCATGATAAATAAGGAACTTGGCCTTTGGCTCTTTCCGGAGAATACGATGCTTAATGCCAAACTCATTGTTGTCCAGTTCAACCTTAATGACATCAGGCAGGTCAAGGGCCTCATAGTCAGCACGCAACTCTTTGTCTGTGTCGTACCAGAAGACGGTACGGTGCCGGTCAAAGATTTTTTTGAGTGGTTCCTGAATATTGTTCATAGTAAAAAAGTTATCAGTTATCAGAGGGCAGTGCTCAGGTGTTATTTTGTTCGGTAAAAGGTCGGGGGCAATATATCATAACACCTCCCAGTACCCGGTCTTCTTCGATCCAACGCGGCGCAATAATCCGGCTTTCTTCAATTTGCTGATATTACGCATAATAGTTGAACGATCTTTTCCTGTGGCTGCGGATAGTTCGTTATATGATATGTTTGAAGTCAATCGTATCAACCCAATAATCTGAGTCTGCAAGTCATTTAAAGATGCATTCACCTCTGCACTCTGCACCTTTAAAGCCTTGTTTGCCTCTTTATTTGTTTTTACAGGCGCTTTTTTTGTTTTTCCGTGCACCTTTACCCTGTGGATAATAGCGATAAAGAGGCATCCCTCCCGATCATCAACGAATTCAATATCAGGCCAATCTTCAAGCGCTCTGCGAATACCTGAGCCAAGTCCACGATAAGGAAGGAGTCTTTTAGCCACAAAAGAGGCCAGAATCGGATTTCGAATATTTGAGTTTCCCGTT
>JAUXHH010000182.1 GCA_030621655.1 Desulfobacterales bacterium | reverse complement strand
CGACTTCGGCTTCTTATTTTTTTTGCATTAAATTTTTTCGTTTTTAGCTTTTAGCCTTTAGCCTTTGTACCCTGCGCCTTTTATCTTTTACCCCTTGAAACCTCGACCCCTTGAAACCTAAATATTAACCTTTAGGCACTTTTTAACCATGACCACAATCTACCTAGTTAGACACGGAATAACCCAAGCCAACAAAGAAAACCGTTTTGCCGGCAGAACAGACGAAGAATTGCATGCAGAAGGCAAAAAACAGATAGTGCAGGTGGGTGAACGATTAAAGAATGTCGACATTTCAGCTATTTGGTGTGGTCCTGGGAAGCGGACCGTCCAGTCGGCAGAACTACTTGCCTCCCTTCTCAATGTCCCAAGCTCTTCCCTTCCAGAGCTTGATGAAATTAATATCCCGCATTGGGGTGGTTTGACTAAGGATGAGATCAGGCAGCAATACGGGGATGAGTATCCAACCTGGCTTAATATGCCCCAGACTTTCAACCTGCCGGGATGTGAAACTTTAAAGCAGGTCCAGGAGCGTGCAGTTGGGGCAGTGAACTGCATGCTGGCACGACATGATTCAGAAAGTCTGCTGATGGTGAGCCACTTGATAGTACTTCGCTGCCTTGTTCTTTATTATCAGAAGCTTGAGATTAAGGATTTCAGATCAATAAAGATCAATAATGGTTCAATTCTCTGTCTGTCTGAGGATGCTCTGGGCGGGCGGTCGATTCAAGCCATGTAAGGAAGTTAGATCTTGGGCTTACGCCTGTGCTTGACAGGCAGTATTCCCAACTGTTCACGGTATTTTGCGACTGTGCGGCGGGCTACCTTGATGTCCTCCCCGGAGAGGATATTGGAAATAGCGTTATCTGTCAGCGGTTTATCAGGATTTTCATTTTTGATCATGGCCTTTATTCGTTGTCTGATGCTTTCCGCGGACAGTGATTCCCCGTTTCTTTGAGGGAGGGCGGTGGAAAAGAAGTATTTCAACTCGAAAATCCCTTGAGGGGTATGCATGTATTTATTGGTGGTCACCCGACTGACCGTTGATTCGTGCATTTCAATATCTTCAGCCACATCACGCAAAACAAGCGGTTTCAGGTGTTCGACCCCTCTTTCAAAAAAGTCTTTCTGGAACTTAAGCAAACTATCAACCACTTTGTATATTGTACGCTGCCGTTGCTGCATGCTTTTTATAAGCCAGAGAGCGTCCCGCAGTTTCTCTTTGACATAGGCCTTTGTTTCTACTGAAGCGCCTGAATTTCTTTCCACGATTTCCTCGTAGGCGGAAGAGACCTTGAGCCGCGGTAATCCCTCGTCGTTTAATACAATGAGGTATTCATCCCCCACCATGTGTACGAAAACATCAGGAATGATATAGTGCACATCACGTTCACTATACTGCTCCCCAGGATAGGGATTGAGGCCTGTGATAACTTTTATGGCGGCAAGGATTTCTTTTATCGGTCTTTTAACGGCCTTGGCAATGGTTCTGTAATTTTTCAGTTCAAGGCTGTGCAGGTGATCCTTGATAATTTCCGCTGCCAGGGTATCTTCGAGATCAAGCCTTTTCAGCTGCAGCAGCAGTGACTCCTGAACATCTGTGGCCGCCACACCTGCTGGATCCATGTCCTGAATAATGGCAATGGCACGCCTTGCTGTCTTTTCGTCACAGTCTATTTCTCTCGTGATGTCCTCAACAGTTACATCCAGGAAGCCGTTGTGATTCAAATTGCCGATAACAAATAGGCCGGCATCCCTTAATTCACTATCCAGTTCTGAGTGGGAAAGCTGCCATTGGAGATGGGACTGGAGGTTTGTTTCTTTGGTGAGAAAATCTATCTGGCTTAAACGGGCTCGGTCAGGGGTCTCTTTGGAAAAAGAAAAGCCTGCATCGTAGTAATTGGCATAGTCCTCTTCCCAGTTTATTTCCCGCATGGACGAAACATCTTCCATGTTTACTTCACCGGTTTTTTCGGGTTCAGGGATATCAGGTGTTTCTTCAGTGGCGGCAAGAGAGTCCGGGCTGATCTCATAATCAGTATCACCAGGACTGATCTCTTCAAGAAGCGGGTTCTGCTCTATTTCCTGGCGGATTGAGTCAGCCAGTTCAAGCCTGGAAAGCTGCAGCAGTTTGATGGCCTGTTGTAACTGGGGGGTCATCAACAGTTGCTGCGTTAACTTGAGCTGTTGTCTTAGAGCAAGAGCCATATCCCGCCACCGCTTTTTTTCTTAATCGGGTCCATATCCAGTAGTTTATTGTACTATAAAATCATATTTCTGAACAAAAAACTAATCATTTTTTTGCCATAAGCAAATAGCTGGTATTCATTTTGCATGTAATTTTATTGTATCATATTGAGAAATTTTCTCCCAAATAGATTTTTCTGGCCTCTTCATTTTTTACAATTTCATCAGCATTCCCGCTGGTAAGGATTTTTCCGTTATTGATGATATACGCATGATCACAAACTGATAGAGTCTCGCGTACATTATGGTCGGAAATAAGTATCCCAAGCCCTTTATTTTTGAGCTCTTTGATTATCTTTTGCAGGTCAGCAACAGAGAGAGGGTCTATGCCGGCAAAAGGTTCATCAAGAAGAATGAACCGGGGTTTAATGGCCAGGGCCCGCATGATCTCAACACGGCGTCTTTCCCCTCCGGAGAGGGTATGGGCCTTGTGGGCTGCGAGTCTTTGTATCTTCATATCTTCTAAAAGGCTGTTTATCCTGCTGTCTATTTCATCGTTGTTTAGGCCGAGGGGTTCAAGAACAATTCGTATATTTTCCTCTACGGTGAGTTTTTTAAAGACTGACGGTTCCTGGGCAAGATAGGATATACCTCTCCGGGCTCGTTTATGGATGGGTAGAGAGGTGATATCTTCGTTATCAAGGAGAACTCTGCCGGAATTAGGCCTGACAAAGCCGGCGATCATGTAAAAAGATGTGGTCTTGCCTGCACCGTTTGGTCCGAGAAGCCCTACAACGGAACCATTTTCAATCCGCAGGCTGACACCATCAACCACTCTCCGGTTATGGTATTGTTTGACTATTTGCCTGGCTTCTATAAGCGCCATGTTTTCTCCAACTGCACAGGTTTATTCGTGCATGAAAATCCAGTCCTCATGGCCTGGTCAGAAGTAGCTGGCTCAGTCGGGATCATTAAATAATAAAAGGCACAGAGGCACAGAGGCACAAAGTGACCGTATGACGAAGAAGTGTAAAGGTTTATTGAGTACATAAAATGTAACCGTATGGTTTTTTGTCAGGTTTTTCAACTCTGTGCCTTAGTGCCTATGTGCCTGATGACATGATTATTGTAAGCGGCAGCAGGTAAGCGAGCCTGCGAGACTCCGAAGTCGGGTCCTCAGCGCCTGGATGGAGGGAGTTTATCGTCTTTATTCCCTTGTGACGCCGGGTATATGAAGGCTTTGACCCGTTCGCCCTCAGCAGTGCTCCGTTCCACCACGCTTCTGCCTTCATCAAGGTAAAGGATAATTTTTTCTCCGCTCACCATGCTTTTTTCCTGCCTGGCTTTGGCATTCCCGAAAAGAATGACAATTCTTTTTTCGGCATTGAAATCCATGGTGTCTCCGGTGGCAACCCAATCTCCCTGAACAATTTCTACATTGCCCTTTGCGGTTATTTTATCAATTTGCCGTGTCAGTCCTACAGCAGGGACATCAGTTGTACTGTTTGGCTGAACTTCGGTCCCAAGGTAACGTACCGTCATCGCATCAGCTTTAATGATGAGGTCGTTCTGGTTGGCCCGGACATGACCTGAAAATACAACAATGCTTTCCTCCTGGGAGGTCTCCATGCGATCTGCTTCAATCAGGATGGGCGCGGAAGTGTTCATATCTTTCTGGCCCCAGGCAAAAGATGCACAACATAGAGTTAAAACTAAACAGAGAAAAGTAAATAGCAGCCGCATAATTATGTGCCTAATATTTTGTCGGCATCGTAAAAAGCACGATGCGGACAGGTATTTCGCCTATAACCTATTGATTTTATTGGGCCCTGTTGCCGGTCGCGAGACTTTTTACGAGTACATCATATTTTGATTTAAGATACTATTTCCCAGTAGTGTGGGATATAAGCAATTTTTTTTGCAG
>JAUXHH010000165.1 GCA_030621655.1 Desulfobacterales bacterium | reverse complement strand
CGCGTATTATATATCTGGATGGGCACGACTAATTCCTTGGTTTTTTTCAAGTTTCAAAGGCATTTATGCCCTTCAGGGTACAAAGTTTCAAAGGCACAGAGGCACAGAGGCACAAAGTTAAATTATCAAAAATAAAGTACAAGACTAACTAGGATTAATCTTTTTAATTAGGCTGCTCAGCATCCGTTCTATTTCTCTGCTTGATTCAAATAGTACAACAAAAGTCTCATCTGTAAAGAAACCAAGATTGCGAGCAATTTCCAACTGGGTCTGTAGTTCAAATAACGAGCCATTTGAAATCCGCAAGAAACGAATATAATCTTGTGTGGAGTTTCTGCCATATCCCTCTGCCATATTTGATGGCAAAGAGACAGAACTTCTTCTAAGTTGCGATGTCAGCCCATAACGTTCTTCGTCCGGAAATGCTTTTGTATGGTGATATATTTCTGTAACAAGTTCCATGGCCTTTTGCCAAACTATCAAATCACGATACGTTTTCACCATTCCCCTTTGTGCCTCAGTGCCTTTGCGCCTTTGTGCCTTTACTAGTCCTTCATCCAACCCTGCAGTGCGGCAACAATTTTTTCTGCCTGTTTGCTGCTGGAAATATTGAATTTTGATTTCGGCATATATTCACCATGGAGTTTCTGGTACCTCCGGATTGCATAGTTGTCATCGCTATATTCCTCTTTCCGCTTATCCCATTTCTGATACCTGAAAAGTATGGTCGTCCAGGCCCCTTTGGAAAGAATCTCCTTGTCTAACTCCTTGACAATTAAAATTCCGTCTTCTTCATAATTTATTGTGATATCATCGACATCTGAAGCCATGCTTTTCTCCTGAAAATATTTTTTTACGTAACAATCATCCGTTATCCAGCCCAAATTGGGCACGATACCATACAAACTATGGACAGATTGGGCAATGTTAAGATTTCCTTCGCCGGATGAATTTATCTATTTCCAATCCTATGAAACCTGGCAGCAGGCAGATCAATATATAGGGCCACCAATTCATTGGGAATGGTGCAGTTTTAAACAGAGCATTTGCAGCCGGAAAAAAGGTAGGGAGCAGCCTAGTAGTTAAGCTGGCCATTACTCCTAGCCAGAGCCATTTGTTCGTAAAGGGGCTGAAAGTAAAGGCTGACTTGTGAACCGCACGAGCACTGAAAACAAAGCCAAAATGAGCCATGAGCACTGCCCAAAATGCAGCTGTCTGCGCCTGGGTAAGCAGAAGCGGGTTAATTATTTCATTTCCTGATACTGCTGCATTTCCAAAATAATAATATATAGCAAAACCGCAGGCGGCAATGATTGTGCCCATGATTATGACCCGCTGAATAAAAAGGGCATCAACAATTTTTTTACCATGTTCACGGGGAGGGCCGAACAGCAATCCAAGGGCCTTTTTTTCCATAATGAGAGGCATGGTGAGAAAGACTGAATCAAGCAGGTTGACCCACAGGATTTGCACCGGTTCAAGGGGCAGCCGGGCAGCAAATATCGGTATGAAAGGAGCCATGAGCACTGCGCCCATGACCAAAAAAGCCTGCCCAGCATTTGTGGGCAGGGTATACAGGATTGCCCTTTCCAGGTTGTTCCAGGTATGACGGCCCTCCTCAACAGCTTTGACAATTGTAGCAAAATTGTCATCTGTAAGAATCATGTCTGAGGCTTCCTTACTCACCTCGGTGCCGGTTATACCCATGGCAATCCCGATATCAGCTGCTTTAAGGGCCGGGGCATCATTCACCCCGTCACCGGTCATGGCAACTATATGCCCCCGTTTCTGGAACTGCCTGGCAATTCTCAGCTTGTGCTCCGGGGCCACCCTTGCATAGACTGAAACTTTTTCCACCAGATCATACAGGTCATCGTCTGTTATTTCATCAAGCTGCTCCCCGGTCAGTAAATTATTATCATCCCTTGCAACGATGCCGAGATCCCTTGCTATAGCCAGAGCTGTCAGGCCATGGTCACCGGTTATCATGACCGGCCTGATACCAGCCTGCTTGCACATCTTCACGGCCTCCACCACTTCGGGCCGCGGTGGGTCAATCATGCCCTTCAAGCCCAAAAAGGTTAAATCCTTTATATCTTCTGCGGTCAGGGTATTCTTGGATTTTGGCACAATTTTATGGGCCATGCCAAGAACCCGCAACGCATTGCCGGCCATTTCTTCCGCTTCCCTGACAACTTCTTCCCTTTGCAATGGTCCGCACCGGTCATCGTAGAGTTGGGCAGTACTCAAGGACAGAACCTTTTCCGGCGATCCTTTAACGAATATTATATTCCCCTCGGAATGTTCATGCAGGGTAGCCATGAACATTGATTCCGAGTTAAAGGGGATTTCGTCAAGCTGCTGCATCGCTTCCAGTTCCCCTCCTTTCATGGCGGAAACAATCAACGCTCCCTCGGTTGGATCACCGATGATATGATAAACCCCGTCTTCCTGGACCAATTTTGAGGAGTTGCAAAGATAGCCTGCAAGCAGGGTTTCCCGCAGGGAATAGCTCATGTCCTGGTACTCTATCCTGCTGCCGTCCAGTGTATAATGTCCCGTGGGGTCATAGCCGACGCCCACGACATTATAGATTTTGCCGCCGGAATATACCTTCTGTACGGTCATTTCATTTTTTGTCAGTGTGCCGGTCTTGTCAGAACAGATGACGGTTGTTGATCCCAGGGTTTCGGCTGCCGGCAGCCTGCGGGTGAGAGCCTTGTTGGCTGCCATAACAGAAGCTGAAAGTGCCAGTGTGGCAGTAATGATCATTGGGAGCATTTCTGGTATGGCAGCAACTATCAAAGACACAGAAGCCAGGAAGCTGTATACAGGTTCATATCCGATAATATAACCAAGTAAAAAATTGACGCTGCCAATGCCGATAATAGCGATGATCAATGTGCGGGTGAATTCCCGGACTTTTTTCTGCAGAGGGGTTTCAACCATGTCAGTTGTTTTGACCAGAACAGCGATTTTCCCGAATTCTGTCTGCTCACCGGTCGCGACCACTATACCTCTGGCAATGCCCCGGGTGAGAAAAGTGCCGCTGAAGGCCATGCATTTGCGGTCACCCAGCGGAATATTTTCCCGGTCCAGGAGATCATTGGACTTGCTCACAGATACAGACTCTCCGGTCAGGGCTGATTCATCAGCATAAGCATTACGGGTTGTAAAAAGACGCAGGTCGGCAGGTATCCTATCACCCTCTGCCAACAGCACAATATCTCCGGGAACCAGGTCACGGGACGGAATGATCCACTCGGTATTATCACGCAGCACTTTAGCTTCGGTCACTATCATGCTCTGCAATGCTTCCAGGGCGCGCTCCGCCTTCCCTTCCTGGATAAAACCCAGGATTGCATTGAGAATCACCACACCAATAATGACAATGGTATCGGCCCACATTTCCTGACCCGAAATGGACAGAAAAGTTGTGATTGCTGCCGCACAGAGCAGTATATAAACCAGAGGGTTGTGAAACTGCCTCAGGAACCGGACAAGTGCGCTTGGCCTGGCTACTCTTAACTCATTAAAGCCAAACCTTTTCAGACGATGCATTGACTCAACTTCAGTCAAACCCTGTAGAGAAGTCTGCAGTCTTTCAAGTACGGTTTCCGGTTCTAACCTGTGCCAGTAGATTTCCTTATGATCCATAGAAATTAAACTATCTTGTCAGAATGTTGACTGAAAATTTGCAACTAGAATTGAAGTCTTAATAGACAATAAAAAATTGAAACAACCTTTCCAATAAATTGTTAAACAAGATGCGCAAAAGCATCCTCAATCTCAGGAAACTCAAACTCAAAGCCATTCTCAAGAAGTATACCAGGCATAACTTTCTGACCTTTAACAAAAACATCGCTGAATTCACCCAGAACACCCTTAAGCAGAAAAGCCGGTACAGGTGGTAGAATGACAGGCCTGTGCAATGCCCTGCCAAGAGCCTTTGTCATTTCCCTGTTGGTGACCGGATGCGGTGATGTACAGTTGACAGGCCCTGAGATTGTTTTGTTTTCCATCAAATATAAAAAAATATTGACCAGATCAGGAAGGGAAACCCAGGAAAACCATTGTTTCCCGGACCCCAATGGACTTCCAATGCCCCACTTGAAAACGGTGAGCATTCTACTCAATGCCCCGCCATCTTTGCCAAGAATTACCCCTATACGGCACAGGACAACTCGAGCTCCAGTTTCCTCTGCCTTGAGTGCTTCAGTTTCCCAATCTTTAACAACCGTGGCCAGGAAATCATCCCCCGGTGCACCGCTTTCATCAAGTTCTTCATCATCCCTAAAACCGTAATATCCCACTGCAGATCCACTTAAAAGAGTAATCTTTTTATCTGCATGCTTTGCAATCGCATCAACG
>JAUXHH010000110.1 GCA_030621655.1 Desulfobacterales bacterium | reverse complement strand
TCACAGAAATTATCCAGAGATATGTCTTCAGTCTTTGCATGTTTCCTCCTCCCTATTTAACTGTATAGCCCCGGCCATCAAGGCAGGCGCTGTAAGCTCGGTCATAGTTATTACGCTGGTTTGCATAATTGGCTGTTTCCTGCTCAGCCCATTGCTGCTCAGCCTGCTGCTGCTGCCGCTGCTGGTCATTGCGACGCATGCCGCCGAATAATGCTCCGGTGGCGGCACCGATAGCTGCCCCCTTGCCGGCATCACCTGCAATGGCTCCGGCAGTAACACCTACAAGTGCGCCTCGACCTGCACCCCTGACAACGCCTCCCTCCGGTGCTTCCTGTCCTGGAGGAGGTGCTGTGGCTGTGGGTACCTGCATGGGATCAAAACCTGTCTGCTCCTTGGCCCAGGTATAACATTCAAACTTGTCCTTTTCCTGTTGCTCGGCACTCTGCCCTTTATCCGGATAGATAAAAGGATCCTGCGCAAAAACAGGCAGGACTGCCATAAATGCCGCTACAAGGGTAATGAATCCAACCACCAGTTTTTTCATTTTCATACCTCCAGGCTTTAAATTCGGAATTTTGAATTAACTATTACAGCCGGTCCTTCAGCAGAAATCCGGCCCCGAGGGCGCCGGCAGGGACATTATTATTACTGCTGCCTTTAAAAAAAGAAAATTATTTCGCACCAACATCTTTGAGCGCCTGGGTGCATCGCGCACTGATCTTGCTGGAATTTTCATCCAGACATTTCAGGACACGACCTTCACCAACAGCAACTTCAGCGCAGAATTTCTCCAGGTCCGTATCACATTCATTTGCTATATAACTGAGTGCGGCAACGAACCTCTCAAGCTGCACAGCCGCATCATAGAGGGCATACTCGCACTGGCCGGTCAGTTTGTCGGAGTGGGCATACAGGCAGGCCAATATACGCCCCTCTCCCGGGGTAACATCTTTACAATAGCTGGTAAGCTCTTTCTCGCACCCCTTGACCACAGTCTCTACTAAATCCTCAACTGCCCAGGCTGATGAAACTGATACAAAAAACATGGCCACAACCGCTAATAAGATAACTCTTTTCTTCATGACTGACTCCTTTTAGATTTGTGTTTTACGTTTTGAATTGTTTTTTCAAAGCCAATATTAAATTTTCCCTTTCAAAAAAGTACCCAAAAAGCTGATTTTGAAACCGACCCCTGGGGTAGGATTTAATCATAGGTCTGCTGTATTACATTATCATCTTAAATATATTCAATAAGATTTGCCATTGTTATGAATTGGGGAAACTATGTAGTTTCTGTCAAAAAAGACCTTATTCTATATTTTTTAGCTCCTCCTGGCATTCCGCCGGTTAACCCGGGTTTCTCACAAGCCGAGGCGCCGGATAGACAAAGTGTAAGGAGGTTGAGCCAAAATGTGGCCTTAATGATGGACTACTACCAGTGAATGCTTTTTAAAATATTCTCTGTTTTAGTCATGCCCCTTGTTTTAAAATGCATGAGACACTTTTGACAGCAGAAATAAAAATATGGTAAAATCGTTTATTTATAGTTATACCAGCAACAACTGCTCAACACCCTACTTCATCTTCAGGTGATACGATTATGCATGCACAAGCTGACAAAAATTTATCTTCATCCGGGAAGCAATCCTTTACAACACGTTTCAAGGATGAAATAAAACTTGCCAAACTTTTCAGGGAATCAGCCACCATCAACGAACTCCTCAATGGCCTGAAACAGGAAATGAGGCATTATTTTGATGCTGAAGCTTTTACTATTTATTTTGCTGACAACAAAAAGCAACAGTTGGTTTCCAAGGTAAAGACTGGCCGCTTGCGCAAAGAAATCCGCCTTCCCATAAACAAGACCAGTATTTCCGGTTATGTGGCCGCTACAGGATCGATTGTCAATATCTTTGATGCTTATGACGAGTCAGAATTAACAGCAATAGACCCTGAGCTCGAGTTCAACCGAAAATGGGATGATAAAACCAAATTTACAACCAGACAGGTATTATCTGCTCCTATATTCTATCAGCAAAAACTCTTTGGAGTTATTCAGCTTATAAACAGCAAAAGTGGAAATAAGTTCACGAATGACGATGTAGATAGCATAAAATCAATTACTGATGCACTTGGCCTGTTCATTGAAGGTCACTTACCCGGCACCAGCAGGAATCAATCAGGTAAAGTGAGAAAACTGAAGTCGGGTGGCAAAAAATCTGACCCCTATAAAGTCCTCGTCAAAAATGGCCTCATATCTGAAAACGAATTATCAAAAGCCATAAATAAAGCAGCTAACAATAAAAAGGATATTGAAAAGATTTTAATTGATGATTTTGATCTCAACAGGATTCAACTGGGGAAAGCCCTGGCCAAATTTTATGGTATCAGCTTCGAAAATCTGGACACCACAATCTACAACCCCATAGACCTTATCAAGGGGAAAAACATAGACTTTTTTCTCCGGGGGCTTTGGGTTCCGCTTCATACCGATGACAATGAACTCATCCTTGCCATAAATGATCCTCTTGATAGCAATAAGATCCAGGATGTCCAACAACTGTATCGTACTCCCAAGGTGGAACTGCGCTTCGCTTTAAAGGAAGATATAAAACAGTTCCTGCGCTCCTTTCGGGGAGCCATGAAAACCAAGGGAAGCGAAAAATCGATGGGTGACATCCTCGACGATCTCAAAGACATGAATGCCGAGCCGTCT
Organism: Desulfobacterales bacterium; assembly: GCA_030621655.1. Lineage (GTDB taxonomy): Bacteria > Desulfobacterota > Desulfobulbia > Desulfobulbales > BM004 > BM004. The sequence continues at coordinate 3,090 of JAUXHH010000110.1, read as the reverse complement.
ATGGATGCCGAAGTTTCAGAGGATTATGAGGATGTCAATGACAATGCCGTTGTCCTGCTGGTCAGGAAGATCATTGAGGATGCCAATAATCAGATGGCCTCAGATATCCATATTGAACCCTATGGTCGTGAAAAGGAAGCTGTTGTACGCTACCGGATAGACGGCCGGCTCCAAAATTCTTTAACCGTACCCAGTGCCTATATCCGTGCTGTTGTTTCAAGAATTAAGATCCTGGCCAAGATGGATATTGCTGAGAAGAGAAAACCCCAGGACGGGAAAATTCGTTTTAGAACAACCAACAACAAAATTATTGAACTCAGGGTTGCGACTCTGCCAACGACAAGAAATAATGAAGATGTGGTTCTGCGTTTGTTGTCTTCAGCCGAACCGATTCCTCTTGATAAAATGATGCGGAAAGAAACCTTTGAACGTTTCTCAACCATCATCCAGAAACCTTATGGCATTGTCATGGTTGTCGGCCCAACCGGTTCAGGCAAGACCACGACCCTGCACTCAGCACTTGCCTATATCAATAAGCCGGAACGCAAGATATGGACTGCAGAAGATCCGGTTGAAATCACCCAGTATGGCCTGCGCCAACTCCAGGTTAATCCCAAGGCAGGCCCAACATTTGCACAGGCAATGCGTGCCTTTTTGCGTGCAGACCCGGATGTGATCATGGTTGGCGAGATGCGTGATCATGAAACTGTCAAGATGGGGATTGAGGCATCTTTAACCGGTCATTTGGTTTTCAGCACCCTGCACACCAACTCAGCACCGGAAACCATCACCCGTCTCATAGATATGGGCATGGATCCCTTTAACTTTGCTGATGGGCTTTTAGGTATTCTGGCCCAGCGCCTTACCCGTGTTCTCTGTTCAGAGTGTAAAGAATCGTACCACCCGGACAAAGTGGAATATGACCATATCAGGGGTCTCTACGGTAAATATTTTGATGAACGTCTTAATGTTCCCCATACTGAAGACCTGATGTTACACAAACCAAAAGGATGCAAACATTGCAATGATGTCGGCTACAGAGGCCGGATGGGACTTTATGAATTACTCGTTGGTGATCGGCCCATGAAAATGCAGATCATAGAGCGGTGTCTGGTTGAGGATCTTCGTGAAGCGGCCATCAAGGGTGGTATGACAACTCTGCTTCAAGACGGCATTCATAATACATTTCTCGGCAAAACTGATATGAAGCAGGTCTTGAGCGTCTGCTCACGCTGATTTTAAACTAGGAGTCTTAAACTCTGGAATCCCCGAATCCTTTGTTTCAAATACATTTACTCTCGACCCCTCGTGTCTGTCTGCCAATCATCGTCTGTTTTGTGAGACGATAATCATCGTTTGTTTTGTAGTACGATAATCGTCAGCAGTTTCTTATGCTGACAAACCTTGGCCCCTTGAAACCTTCACTTAATGACTTATTCCCAGCCTGTCGGCTAATTCGCCTGAGAGATGCCAGGATACTATCTTGTATTTTGTTACCACCGGGGAAGCTATCAGTACTTTGTTGTCAAGGATGTGGAGTTTTGAACTGTTGTCAGAAACACGAATCGTCATGGCAATAGAACCGTTTGTTAAGGAAATCTCACAATATTCCGTATCAATGCCTTGCAGAATATCAGCGATATCAGTATTCCCCGGCAACCTGTTATTTAAAGAATAAAAAAAACTGATATTGGTCTCAATAAGATGCAGTCGTGGAATTATAATGGAAACTACTCGCGATTGCTGGACATAATTTATATAAAAAGGAATGGCTACAGCTGCGAGAATGGCAATAATACAGAGAGCCACTATCAACTCTGTGACGCTCATACCAAGCTGGTTGCCTGACAAATAGAAATTGCGTTTTTGTTTCAATTCCCTCTTGCAGCTCCTATTAATTATTTTCAACACACAGGTATCATTGAGGTAATGGAGCTGCAATAGCCTCCTGGTTGAATCTTTGCCGCAATTCATTCCAGAGGCTCAATCGATCTGATTTACCCAAACGTTCTGAACTTTGTTTCCTTGTCAGCCAATATCCCTGTCCGTTAAAACTGTAAATCGGGATAAGATCAGTCCGCTCCGATGCAAAAAGGATCGCATCGATCAGGCTGTCCAAAACAAGGGGCTCCGCCGTCGGTTCCTGGTAAAAACTTAAAACCATATGTGGCTGCTTGAGTTTCAGGGATTTTACGTACGTGAGGCGCATCTTTTCATCCGGGACCGCGAGATTGCGCAGGGTGAAATATTTTGCAGTGGCAAAGTCCTCGCAGTCTCCCCCGTTGCTGATAAGCATTTCCCGAGGCGTTGCCCAGTAGTCTTCCTTGCCCCAGTGATACAGGTCATCCACAAACACCAGTTTATTGAAGAAACTGTTTACGGATTCAAGCTTTTCCATCTCGGGAGCCCCACTTTTTTCACGCATTAATGAGTGCCAGTCAGCCACTCTCTGCTGTCCGGGATCAAGCTCAACAGCTTCTTCAGGAGCTTTCTTCTTCGCTCCACAACCGCTCATAAAAAGAAGGATAAGGACAATCAGACAAGAGGATATAAGTAAAGAGGCAAACTTTGTTATGAAATTCATCTTATTTTTGATTGACAACCTGACATATAAATTATCCAGGATTAAATTCGTCCCAACTTAACAGACTCTCACATCAAAACTTGTCTACAAGTATAATTTATTGCTTCACATTAGCAAGCATCGCTTCAGGTGTACGAGTAACTTAAAATTTTTTATTGGCAGAACATTTAGCTGAATGCAATAAAGCAAACAAAAGGACTCAACAAAACTGCTGAATCCCCTGCGTCACTTGTGGCGGGACCGACGAGACTCGAACTCGCGACCTCCGACGTGACAGCCGCACCGAAATACACACCTCCATGTGATTTCAACTAGTTAGAACACACTCTAAATGATTAAAAGTGATTAGACGGATGTAAAAAGCCACCTAAGAAGCCACCAACTTTTTAGATCTGATTTTTCTTTCCCTGTTGGGTTTAGGTGTCCATTACACATCTTGATACTTTAAGAATGATTCACGACTTTCAATGGATAGACAGTTATCGCAAGTCTCTAATGCCCTGCAT
>JAUXHH010000122.1 GCA_030621655.1 Desulfobacterales bacterium | reverse complement strand
GGCCAGCGATTCACTTGGCCTGCTGCAGAGAAGTTATCCTGATAATTCATGGCTTCTCTCACGAAGGGCCGAACTCCTAGCCAAGACTGGCAATTTCCAGGAGGCACTTGCTGTTGGGGATGTAATACTTTCGGACGATCCTGCCCGCACGGATGTTGTACTGCTGAAAGCCCGTATCTTATGGGAAATGAACCGCTGGAAGGATTCAGTCACGCTTTATGAGTCAGTAGTATATCCTCCGGTTGAAGAAACTCTCGAAAGAAAAATAGAGGAAACGGCCTTAACTGTAGCACCAGGCCTATCATCAAGTTCCTGGTGGGAAATTGCGACTTTCTCGAAGGAGATACCGCTTAGTCTTCCTGAGGTTATAATGTCGCCACTGCATGTTGTTGATTTTTCAGAAAACAGCCAGGCTGTGAATTCTATGGCTGCCTCATATTATGCTTTGTATTGCTGGCAGAAAAGGTTCAACAAAGAGTTATCTGTCAGGCGCTCGGTTATGCGGAGGGAATACTATCATGCTGCAAATATGCTTGAGGATGTAATTGAGGAGTATGGCAGCGATGATTTTTTAGCCTTTGATCTGGCTGGGTTGTACAGCAAGCTTGATAGACTTGGAGATGAGGCGAATCTGTATCAGGAACTCGAAACACGGAATGCAAACTTTCCGGGGTTGGCAGATGCTGTTCAGAGAAACGATCTGAAGCTTCGCCCCCAGGCCTTTCTAGCCTATACCATTCAAGAAGATGATGGCTGGGACGGATATGTAGCTGTTAAACAGAAAATTTTGGAAGGAGGAGGATGGTATTTTCAATCCATCAACCAGAAGTGGAACCTGGACCTTGCCAGGATTGATTATGAATCAACGGATGATGATCAGTCCGTGTGGGCCTGGCGCACGATGCTGACGTATGATGCAAAGATATCTCAGGCACTGAGCCTATCCCTTGCAGGTGGCTTTGAAGATATTGGAAGCGGATATAGTACCACTCCTCTCTTTTATGGTGTTATTACCGGGAAAATTGCTGATGAGATGCGGGCTGTTTTTTCTGTAAAGCAGGATGTTACAGCTGATACTATAGCCAGCCTTAAGAGAAATATTAAAAGGCGGGACTATAAGATAGAATTTTTGTTTGATTTTTTCCCCAGAATAGTTCTTGGCGGTTATTATGATTTTATAGACTATTCAGATTCCAACTGGACAAAAAACTCTACTTTTTGGGCATCCTATATTTTCCTGCCAGAGCCCACCTTGGTAAAAATCAGTTATAATTATGACTTTTATGACTCCAAGGAAGGGCAAAAGCCCGGGCTGCCTGCAGGTGATGGGTTTGCTCCTGATGATCATCCCTACTGGTCTCCTCAGGATTACTGGATTACAAGGTTTTCTTTTTATTTTAAACATCAATTATCCAATGATGCCCTTGCAAGAGGAATTCCCAGTTATTATACAATAGAATATTCTCTAGGATATGATTCTGATGATAATGATCTTCATGAGTTTAAAGGAAGTCTCAATTTCGAGATAGCAAAGAATTATACCCTTGCCGCTTCGTATGGATATGTTGATCTGGATGTTTATCAACACAACAAAATATTTTTGTCAGTTATGTATAGATGGTAAGCAAGTTTAAAAAAGGAAAATAATATGATTGAGAGAATGCCCGTATCAAGAACGGGTTTTGATAGACTTAGAAAGGAATTGGAGAATTTGGAGCGCCGGGAGCGGCATGATGTGATCAAGGCTATTGAGGTAGCCCGTGAACATGGAGATTTAAAGGAAAATGCTGAATACCATGCGGCCAAAGAGCGCCAGGGGCATGTAGAGGGCAGGATACTCGAGTTGAAGGATAAACTGAGCCGTGCCGAGGTTATCGACTGTTCTGAAGTGAATTGCTCCAGAGCGGTATTTGGCACAGTTGTTACCATGCTGGACCTCGATGAAGACGTTGAAGTTACGTATCAGCTATTGGGCCCTGAAGAGTCTGATGTGGAAAAAGGGGTCATTTCAATACGGTCGCCGCTCGGAAGAGCTATTCTCGGCAAAGAGATAGGCGATGAAGCGAAAGTTGTTACACCAGGTGGAATTCGTGAGTTTGAAATAATGAATATTACTGCACCGGCAAGTGATTAGCCGTGTAAATATGTTCTTCTGAGATACTTCTGATTACAGTTTGAGATTTTCTCTATAAGGGGCTATGCCGACGCGAAACGCTGGCATACTGCGGATGTTTTGGAAAGGGGTAATTTTATTTGGAATTAATACCGATAAGAAACATATTACTGATCTGTTTTGCGGTATCTTCGATATCATAGGGAGGCTTGGGAGATAAAACCCAGAGTCTCGTCATTTCATCGAGAGCGCCGAAAAAAGCTCTTTTGGCTATTCCGGGTTTTACATCCTCTCGGAAAATGCCTTTTTCCTGGCCCTGGCGGATGATGTTCGAGATAATATCAACATATTCACTGAAGATGGTTTTGCGATACTCTTTAATCAACTTGTGACTTTGCCGCAGTTCCATCTGTATGATTTCAGCAAGACTCTTATTTTCTTTGGCCATTGAAAGATGCTTAAGAGCGAAAATCTCTATTTTCTTTTGAGGGGTTTCTTCCTGATCAACAAGTTTTTTTGTTTGAGCAATAAACTTCCCGATTTCTTCGTCAAAAACAGATATGAGAATGTCAAACTTGTTGTTGAAATAAAGATAAATTGTGCCGTCAGCCACTTTAGCCGCTTTGGCAATATCAGATATTCTGGCACTGAAAAAGCCTTTTTTGGCAAAAACTTTGACTGCAGCGCGAATTATTTTTTCGTGTTTATCTGAACTTTTCATCAATGATTACAACATAAAACAGATTAATAAACATGGTGCTGTAAATGTATGACCAGATGAATGATTATTCATTTAGCGGCCCTATGATAGAAATATAACTAATGGATGTCAAGGCAAAAATTGTAAATTTTTATATTTATAATTGATTGCTCATTCACAATATCTTGACAAAATTTGAAGCATAAAGGTAGTTTGATGCGTAAATACAGATGGGTATCAGCAATCTTAACCTTTTTTGTCACATAGAAAGAAATGCTTGTACCACATTGTGGTGGTTCATTTAAATGTCATTTCAGGCAATCTAAGATATGGGATTAGGTGTTTTTATTTTTGGAATTAAAAGATTTGAAAGGAGATTTGTCCTATGAAAGTATTGGTTATCGGTTCCGGCGGCAGGGAACATTCTTTAGTTTGGAAGCTGAATCAGAGTCCGCGTGTATCGAAAATTTACTGCGCCCCCGGAAATGCAGGGATTAGTAAGTTGGCTGATTGTGTTCCTGTCAGTTCAGAAGACGTAAAAGGGCTGCTTGAATTTGCTCTAAAACAAAAAATCGATCTTACCCTCGTAGGGCCTGAAGTCTCATTAACCCTGGGGGTTGTCGATGCCTTTGAAAAAAAGGGTTTGCGGATATTCGGGCCGTCAAAAAAGGCGGCAATACTTGAGGGCAGTAAAGTTTTTACCAAAAAGTTTATGCAGGATTATAATATTCCGACTGCCGGTTTTGCCGTTTTTCGTAAACGTGAAAGGGCGATTGAACATGTCGAGCGTATCGGAGCCCCGGTGGTTATTAAAGCTGATGGACTGGCGGCTGGTAAAGGCGTGATTGTTGCACAAACAGTGAAAGAGGCCATTGATGCCATTGATCTGATCATGAAGGATAAGGCATTCGGTGCGGCCGGCAACAGGGTGGTCGTTGAGGATTTTATGACAGGAGAAGAGGCTTCTTTCCTCGCATTTACCGACGGCAAAACGGTCCTGCCCTTACCTACTTCCCAGGATCATAAGCCAATATTTGATGATGACAGGGGGCCAAATACCGGCGGTATGGGGGCTTATTCTCCGGCACCGGTAGTCACACCTGCACTGGAAAAGCAGGTCATGAATAAAATTATGCTGCCGACAGTAAAAGGGATGGCAAAAGAGGGACGTCATTATAAAGGCGTTCTGTATGCAGGCCTGATGATAAAGGACGGTAAGGCCAGGGTTGTTGAATTCAACTGCCGCTTTGGCGACCCGGAGGCCCAACCTCTTCTCATGCGATTGAAGACCGACCTTGTTGATATAATTGAGGCAGTTTTAGACGGTCGTCTCAATAAAATAACCATGGATATAGATCCGAGACCCACCGTGTGTGTTGTAATGTCGTCAGGGGGCTATCCGGGGCCGTATAAAAAGGGAAAAGTTATTACAGGACTCAATGAGGCAGCTAAGCAGGAGTCTGTAGTTGTTTTTCATGCCGGGACTGCGCTGAAGAAAGGGAAGACGGTTACTGCGGGTGGCAGGGTATTAGGAATAACAGCCATTGGAAATGATCTTGATGAAGCCATCAGCAATGCCTATAAAACTGTTAGCATGATTAAATGGCCGGGCTGTTTTTCCCGGAAAGATATAGGCGCCAAGGCAGCAAGACACACAAAAAAAACAGTCAAAGCCGTTTCCGGCAAAGCCCGGGTCGGTATAGTCATGGGCAGTGACTCTGATTTGCCTGTCATGCAGGCAGCAGCGGACTTTCTGCATTTAATGAATATCCCCTATGAAGTAAAAGTTTCTTCTGCACATCGTACCCCTGAGGCTGCCAGTGATTATGCCCGGACTGCAAAATCAAGAGGTCTGCAGGTTATTATTGCAGGTGCAGGGATGGCAGCCCATCTGGCTGGAGTCCTGGCCGCCCATACTAATGTTCCCATTATCGGTGTGCCCATAGATGCCTCATCGTTAAATGGTCTGGATGCCTTACTTTCCACAGTTCAAATGCCACCGGGCGTGCCGGTGGCTACCATGGGTATCGGTAAGGCCGGAGCCAAGAATGCAGGAGTGCTGACTGCCAGAATTCTGGCTCTCAATGACAAAAAGATATCTGCAAAGTTAGACGCTTTTAAAAAGGAAATGGCCAAACAGGTAGAAGCTAAAAATAAGAAGCTGCAGACCCGCTAGCCTGGATATTTCATGAATAAAGACCAACATGGAAAACATACTGTTGGTTATCAGCCCTGTTCAATGACAGACCTGAACAGGGCTGTCGCTGTTTTAAACAATGGAGGCGTAGTCGCCTTTCCAACAGAGACTTATTACGGCCTGGCGGTTGATCCGTTGAACCCTTTGGCGTTGAACTTCCTGTTTGTCTTGAAGCAAAGGGACATCGCTAAACCGATCCTGACTCTGGTTGATAACAGGGAATCGTTGACTTACCTTGTGCACGAAGTTCCAATTGTATATTCACAACTTATGGAAAAGTTCTGGCCGGGACCGCTTACCCTTATTTTTCAAGCAAAAATAGATATTCCCACTTTGTTAACTGCCGGCACCTCTACAATCGGAGTGCGGCAGTCGTCCCATCCATTTGCCCGGCAGCTCCTGCGTGCTTTTGGAAGACCGATAACCGCTACCAGTGCAAATATATCAGGGCATGATGCTGCAACCGATGCCTATGAGGT
>JAUXHH010000164.1 GCA_030621655.1 Desulfobacterales bacterium | reverse complement strand
CGACTTGGATATTCATCGAACGGGTGGGATATAGGCCTCTGCGTGAGGCACCCCGGGCCTCTGCCGCCATTACAGGCCTTATGATCGGCATCATTCTTGAAACCGGAAATCTTGCCATTCTTGGAGCACGCAGGCTCAGTTTTCCCCAACTCATAGAGTCGACCACCTACCAGTTCGGCGGCGTCTATGTGACCAACAAAAAGATACTTATCGTCGGGGTATCCCTGACCCTCATGTTTCTGCTGCACCGGTTTATCCAGAAAAGCAAATGGGGCATGGCTATGCGTGCCATGTCCTTTGATTTTCAGGCTGTTCCCTTAATGGGAATTTCCATCAACAAAATTGCACCGCTCACCTTTGCCATCGGCTCTGCCCTGGCCGCTGCTGCAGGTATTCTGTACGGACTCGCCTATCCCGTACTCGATCCGTACATGGGTGTCCTGCTTGGCTGGAAGGCTTTTGTCGCAGCTATTCTCGGCGGCAGGGGTTCCATTCTCGGTGCTGCCCTTGCCGGCTTTATGCTCGGATTTATCGAGATCTTTGCTGCCTGGATATTCCCGTCAACCCTGCGGGACGTGATTGCCTACTCCATCATTCTGCTCATATTGACCTTGCGGCCCCATGGTTTCTTCGGCCAGGCGCACTCTACCCAACTTAGATTGTAAGCAATGGCTCACGGATTCAGGTTCGACAACTAAAGAAAACGCCGGAACAGAATGGAAGAACAGAACACAAAAGTACAGCAACCTAAAAAGGGATTCAGGGCATGGCTGCAAAAGCTGGTGGGGGGCATTCCGCTCATAGGCTGGCTTTTGGCTATATTTGGTGCTGTCCTGATTGAGTATTTCCTGGGTGATCTGATATCCTACTATCTTGGTCTGCCGAAAATCCCAGTCCTTTTCGGCTTTCTCACCGTGCTCAAAAAACCCCTGCTTATGCCGGGTACCACCGGCTACCTGACCCTGGTATACGTGCTGCCGATTCTGCTTATTGCTAAATCGTTACGGAAACCTGCCAACAAGCTGGCTGCTTTCCTGGATAAGGGTCCTGTTTCCGTCGGGGCCGTCATACATCTCGGCCTTTTCTACGGCGCAATGCATTTCTGGACTGATCTGAGCGATTACCGGCTGCTGGTATTAAAACTCACCATGATCGCTATAATGCTGACCCTCAGCATCAATGTCATCAACGGCTATATGGGAGAGTTTTCCTGCTCCCATCCGGGCTTCATGGCCTTAGGTGCCTATGGCGCATCAACAATTACCCTGCTGCTTTTTGCCAATGACAAGCTGTTTGGAGACGCCCTGCTTCCTGAAGCTCTTGGCCTTTATTTTTTCCCACTGGCGTTAATTGCCGGCGGCTTAATCGCTGCACTGGGAGCGCTGGTCATTGCCATACCGTCATTCCGCACCCGGGGCGACTACTTAGCCATCATATCACTTTCCTTTCTCTTTATCGTCAAAAGCCTTATTGAGAACCTTGAATTCATAGGCGGCCCACGGGGCATGTCCAGCCAGCCGAATTATTCCAACCTGCCCATGGTCTTCACTGTTATGGTCCTGTGCATCTGGATCATCAACAATTTCGTCCGCTCTACAATGGGCAAGGCCCTGAATGCCGTACGCGACAATGAATTGGCAGCCGAGGTCATGACAGTAAATACGCGTAAGACAAAAATCATTGCCTTCATGTTCGGGGCTTTCTGGGCCGGCGTGGCAGGCGGGCTTTTTGCCCATGTCCTGCGCTATGTAAACCCGGGATCATTCGGCATCCAGCGGTTGGCAGAAATCCTGGCAATGGTTTATTTCGGTGGCCTTAATTCTGTCACCGGCTCCATTGTCGGAGCGGTCAGCATCAGCATTTTAAGCGAGGCCTTGCGCCCTCTGGCAATCTATAAATGGATCATCATCCCACTGCTGCTCATCCTGGTTATGCTCTTTCGCCCCTGGGGTCTTATTTCCTTTACCGAGTTTAACCCCAAAGAGCTCATGAAGCCCAAAAAGAAAAGGATTGAGGAACAATAACATGGCATTACTGCGGGTTGACAATATGACTCATTACTTCGGGGGATTGCGAGCTGTCCACAACTACAATCTCATCCTCGAACCGGGTCATATCGTGGGACTTATCGGGCCGAACGGGGCCGGAAAAACCACGATCTTCAACCTCCTCTCAGGCATTCACACCCCCACAGAGGGGAATATTGAACTGGACGGCCATAACCTCATAGGCCATCAGCCCCATAAAATTGCCTCCATGGGCTTGGGCCGCACCTTTCAGAATCTTTTGCTCTGGCGGCACATGACTGTTCTGGAACACGTAAAAATGGCCTGTTACTCCCAACTGGAATATGGGGTTTTGGGTGCTTTTTTCGGTTCCAGGCGCTGTCACAAGGAAGAAAAACGTATTACCTCCAAGGCCATGCATCTGCTGGAAACATTTAACGCAGCACAGTTCAGCTCACAGCTTGCTGTCAGTCTGCCGTACGGCGCCCAGAGACGTTTAGAAATGGCGCGTGCAATGGCGACAAACCCGAAAGTCCTTTTGCTGGATGAACCCACAGCCGGAATGACGCCTGATGAACTCAACCGCATGATTACCATAATCAGAAAAGTGCACCAGGATTTTGACGTGGCGATTTTTATGATAGAGCACCGCTTGAAATTCGTTATGGATTTGTGTGAAAGAATACAGACCCTTGTATTCGGAGAAGTTATTGCTGAAGGGACACCTGACGAGATCAAGAACAACCCGCACGTTATCGAGGCCTATCTCGGCAAGGAGGATGTCACCTGATGCAGCTGGAAATCAAAAACCTGCAGGTCTCCTATGGCAAGATCAAGGCGCTCCACGGCATTGATTTTAGCATCGACAGGGGTGACATCATCTGCATCATCGGGGCCAACGGTGCCGGTAAAAGCACAACATTACGCGCCATATCCCGATTGCTTCCTGCCGACAATGGGTCGGTCATCAACTTTGAAGGCAAGAACCTGCTGCAGTATCAACCCGATAAAGTTGTCAGCGAACTGGGCATTTCCCATGTACCTGAAGGGCGCCGCCTGTTCGGTAACCTGACGGTGATGGAAAACCTGAAACTGGCAACCTTTGCCCGCAAGGACAAAGACAAGATTGCACAAGATACTGAACAGGTCTTTTCCATTTTTCCCAGGCTCAAGGAACGAATATCCCAAATGGCAGGCACCTTAAGCGGCGGCGAGCAGCAGATGCTTGCTGTTGGCAGAGCCTATATGAGCGGTCGCAACCTGATGCTTCTTGACGAACCTTCCATGGGGTTGGCACCACTTCTCATGCTTTCCATGTTTGAAGCTCTCAAGGAAATAAACAGGGAAGGCACAACGATCCTGCTCGTCGAGCAGAATGCCCGACTGGCTCTTAAATTTGCCAGGCGTGCCTATGTACTTGAAAACGGCCACCTGGCCCTCGAAGGCCCATCTGAAGATCTGCTTCATAATCCTGAGGTGAAAAAGGCATACCTGGGCGGATAATAATCATATAGTAATTCGCAAACCTTATTCTGTCAGAGTAATGTCTGAATGTAGAGTTAACAAACCAGTGCAAATGTAATGATTGACAGGTATATATGTCTCTTTTCCTGCTGAGTTTCTTACTCATATATGGTGCTTTCCACCTCTATTTTTTTCTGAAGGCAAAAGCTGCATTCTCTCTGCCCGGATGGGCCTTTTTCCTTCTTGCAGCCTTCTTGCTTGTCATGATCGTAGCGCCTATCCTTGTCAGGATTTCCGAGCGCAGCGGCTACGACCAACTGGCCATGTTTCTCGCCTATTTCGGATATACCTGGATGGGCATCGTCTTTCTTTTCGTGGCCGCGTCTCTCGCAGTTGACGGCTGCCGCATTCTTATCTCGCTTACAAGTTTTTTCCTGCACAAAAAACTGCTGCTGCAAATTAATCCGAAGCCGGCCTTTTACATCCCTCTCATTTTTTCCCTGGTCATTTCGGTTGTGGGTGCTTTTGAGGCCTGGGACATAAAGCTTGAAAAGGTTACTCTTGCCAGTAAAAAGATACCGGCTTCTCTGAGCGGTCTGCGTGTAGTCCAGATTTCAGACGTACACCTTGGACTCATCGTCCGGCATAGACGCTTAAGAAAAATTTTGGAGGCCGTAAAAAAGGCCGATCCTGACATCCTGGTCTCGACAGGGGATCTTGTGGATGGACAGATAAACAAGCTGGAAGGGTTAGCTGAGATGCTGCAGGATATTAAACCACGCTATGGGAAATATGCTGTTACAGGTAACCATGAATTTTATGCCGGTCTACAGGATTCACTGGCTTTCACCCAAAAGGCCGGATTTACGACCTTAAGAAACGAAGGTGTGAGTGTAACAGATTATTTCAATATTGCT
>JAUXHH010000056.1 GCA_030621655.1 Desulfobacterales bacterium | reverse complement strand
GACGGAATATATGAAAATGTAACCGCGACCGGCAAAGAAAGCAGAATCTGGGATGCCAGTAAGCCTGAAACAAAACCTGACCTGAAATCCAAAATCTCAGATTAATCTCTTTCCCTTTTACGCTGGAACCACACAGGGGAACTTGTAAAAAATTACACATCAACCATGTCTTATTTGCATAATGAATACGATATTCTGGTAATCGGTGGTGGCCATGCTGGATGCGAGGCCGCATTGGCCGGAGCACGCATGGGTTGCCGCGTTGCAATTGCCATCATCAATGCCGATACCATCGGCGCCATGTCCTGCAATCCTGCAGTCGGCGGCCTGGCAAAGGGACACCTGGTTAAAGAAATTGATGCCCTTGGAGGCGAGATGGCGAAAAATATTGATGCCACCGCCATCCAGTTCAAACGGCTTAACACCAGTAAGGGCCCTGCTGTCTGGTCATCAAGAGCCCAGGCTGACCGGGTCCGTTACCGATTACGCATGAAGTCTGTCCTTGAGCAACAGGAAGGTCTTGATATCAAGCAGACTGTTATTGACAGCCTCCTGGTTGAAAACGGCCGCATAACCGGTGCCGTTACCTCCCTTGACGAGACCCTTATTGTTCGGACAGTTGTCATTGCCACAGGGACATTTTTAAACGGCCTCATCCATATCGGCCTGAAAAACTTTCCAGCGGGACGCATGGGAGACCCGCCTTCAACCAAACTCTCTGAATGGTTCCGGCAGATTGGCTTTGCCATGGGCAGAATGAAAACCGGCACCCCACCAAGACTGGACAGCCGGACTATAGATTTTACTGATCTTGAACCGCAATACGGTGATGATCCTCCTAATTTTTTCTCATTTTCCAATGCAGACTCTTTGCCCCCCAAAACACCCGAACTGGACCAGTTCCCCTGTTATGTGACCTACACAAACACCAGGACCCATGAAATTATCAGGGGCTCAATCGACCGCTCCCCAATGTACGCCGGTATTATTGAAGGTATCGGCGCCAGGTATTGCCCGTCCATTGAAGATAAGGTGATGCGGTTCCCCGACAAGGACCGCCACCAGATCTTTCTGGAACCGGAAGGCGTTGATACTGTCGAAGTATACCCTAACGGCGTGCCAACCAGCTTACCCCTGGATACCCAAATGGCCATGCTGCGGAGCATTAAGGGACTGGAACATGTTCAGGCAATCCGACCCGGTTATGCCATAGAATATGACTATGTCGATCCGCTTGAACTGCACCCGTCCCTGCAAACAAAGAGGGTGCAGGGGTTGTTTCTCGCCGGTCAGATCAATGGCACCTCGGGGTATGAAGAAGCCGGTGCCCAGGGCTTGATGGCCGGCATAAATGCTGTCCAGTACATTCGCGGAGAAGACCCCCTTATCCTGGACCGTTCTCAGGCATATACTGGTGTTTTAATTGATGATTTGACCACTCTGGGCACCAAGGAACCTTATCGGCTTTTCACTTCCAGGGCTGAATATCGCTTGCTGCTGCGGGAAGATAATGCCGACCTGCGGCTCCGGGATATCGGATACAAACTGGGCCTGGTAGATGGAGGGACTTATGAAACTTTCAAGGCCAAGCGCGATGCCATTGAAAAAACTATGGCAAAACTTGCAAAAACCATGATCAAACCCGGACCGGAGATCAACAGTCTTCTTGAGGGGGTTGGCAGCGTGCCTTTACGGCAGACATGCAGCCTGAAGGATCTTTTACGGCGTCCGGAAGTCTCCCTGGAAGACCTGGCCTCCCTTGCCGGGCTTGATAAAAAACTTGCGCCAGGAGTAAAGCGCGAAGTCCAGCTGCAGATAAAATATCAGGGATATATAGACAGGCAGAGTGAACAGGTGCACCGCTTCAGGAAGCTGGAGTCAGTTGCTCTGCCAGACGACATAGCCTATGATACCCTTTCGGGGTTGTCCACCGAGGTCATTGAAAAACTCTCCAGGATACAGCCCCGTTCCCTGGGCCAGGCTTCACGCATCTCTGGTATCACGCCCGCTGCTATATCAGTACTGCAGATCCATCTGCGCAAACAGGGTCTTATATAATTGAAGATTTGAGAAATTGAAGATTGAAGATTTAAAAAACTAAGCACTCGTCACTTTAGGCATTTATGCCCCCTCGCGGGGTACTTGTAACTTTAGGCACTTTAGCCACTCGTCACTTACTATGATGACTTTTCCCAATATTGATCCGGTTATCTTCGCCATTGGCCCTCTGCAGGTTCGCTGGTATGGGCTGATGTATGTCCTGGGATTTGCAGCCACTCTGCTGCTGGTAAAATACCAGATAAAAAGATTCAACTTCAAGGAACTTGATGTCCATTTTGAAAATCTCAACCTGGTCCTCATCATTTCTCTTGTTCTGGGCGGCAGGCTTGGGTACGTACTTTTTTACAACTTGCCTTACTATTACAATAATCCCCTGGAAATTTTAGCTACCTGGCAGGGAGGCATGTCGTTTCATGGCGGCATGCTGGGCCTGATCATCGGAGGGGTAATTTTCTGCAGGAAAAAAGGGCTTGATTTCTGGCGGGCTGCAGATATTTACACGGTCACCATCCCCATTGGCCTGGGACTTGGCCGTATCGGTAATTTTCTTAACGGCGAGTTGTACGGCAGAGTAACCGATGTTGCCTGGGGTATGGTTTTTCCAGGCGGAGGTCCGTTACCCCGTCATCCCTCCCAGCTTTATGAGGCATTTCTCGAGGGTGTGATTCTTTTCTGTATCTTATGGTTCCTCAAAGATAAACAAAATCCCCCTGCTTCCTGGCCGTCAGGATCCATGATGGCAATCTGCATGATACTCTATGGCATCTTTCGGATTTTTATCGAGTTTTTCCGGGAGCCGGACGCCCATCTTGGCTTTATTGCTGCAGGCATAACCATGGGGCAGCTGCTCAGCAGCCTCATGATTGCGGCAGGTGTCATCCTTTTTCTTGTCAGGCGTAGGCAGACAAAATAATATGACGTAAAAATGTTGCTGCCTCTGCTTCTGAATTTTCTCTGCAATCCATGACCACTGGTTTTTTAGCAGGATTGTTTTTACTCATTAAATCCAAGCTTCTTCAGCTTGCGCCAGAGAGAGACCCTGTCAATACCGAGATATTTTGCGGCCTCGGTTTTATTTTCTCCAACCTCTTTCAGAACCCACTGGATATAGGAGCGTTCCATCTCCTTCAACGAAGGATATTTGTCGTCTTTCTTTCTGAAAGTCTGTAAGGCCGGGCCACGCAGGTCATCAGGGAGATGGGCTTTTTCAATGACCTGGCCCCGGGTCAGGGCCACTCCCCGTTCAATAATATTCTCCAGCTCCCTGACATTGCCCGGGAAATCATAATGTATAAGAACTTCCATGGCCTCTTCGCTTATTGTATCAACATCCTTGTGCATCAGCGTGCAATATTTTTCCAGAAAATAATGGGCCAGGAGGGGAATGTCATCCTTACGGGCTGACAGTGGGGGAATTTCTATGGAAATTACGTTTATTCTGAAATAGAGATCCTGGCGGAAATGACCAAGTTTTACCTCCTTCTGGAGATTCCGGTTCGTGGCACATATAAAACGTACATCTACCTTTATAGGTGCTACACCTCCAATGCGCAGCAATTCCTTCTCCTGGATAACCCGCAGCAGTTTTACCTGCATCGGCAGGGGCATTTCAGCAATCTCATCAAGGAACAGGGTGCCGCTGTCCGCCATCTCTACTAGTCCCTTTTTGGCACTTTCCGCTCCTGTAAAAGCGCCCTTTTCATGGCCGAAAAGATCATTGGCCAGAAGTTCTTCTGTAAAGGCGCCGCAGTTAAGCGACAACATCGGCCCCTTGCTCCGCATGCTGTTATGGTGGATAAGGTTTGCAAATAACTCCTTTCCTGTGCCTGATTCTCCGGTTATGACAATATTGGTCTCGGTTGCCGCCACCTGTTTCACCATCGCCAGAATCTGTTTCATCTGAGAGTTGGTGGTAATGATCTGGGATTTTTCTTTAAATTGCTCCAGCTGTTCTCTGAGTTGAACATTTTCATTTTTAAGTCTTTTTTTCTCCAATGCCTCCTTGACTACCTTTCTGACCTCGTCGAGCTTAAAGGGTTTGGCAATATAATGATAGGCTCCTGCCTTCATGGCGCTGATGGCAGAGTCCACCGTGGCATAGCCTGTGATCATGATAACTTCGGTGCCCGGATGCAGCTCCTGTGACCTGGTGAGAATCTGCATGCCGTCAACCTTTTCCATCTTAAGGTCAGTCAGGATCAAGTCAAACTCCTGTTCTTCAAGGAGGCTCAATGCGCGAGGACCGCTCTGAGTGCCGGTAACGTCGTACCCCTCTTTTTTTAATATGTACATCAGGTTGTTGAGCGCGACTTTTTCGTCGTCAACAACGAGTAATCTTGGCAACCCGTTCATGGTTTTTCTCCAGTTTCAGCAGGCCTGTCCGGAAGCCAGATAATAAAGGTTGTTCCCTGGCCCGGCCTGGTTTCGACCCGGATCGAACCACCATGCATTTCAACAATGTCATGGACGATGTAAAGCCCCAGCCCGGAACCATGCCCTACATCCTTGGTCGTAAAAAAAGGATCGAATATCTTTTCACGGATTTCCGCAGGTATTCCTGGTCCATTATCCTCAATCATTATTTCCACTTCACGCCGGCCCTTGCCTTTTCTGATAATTTCACGGCACGATATCCAGATCATGCCGTTTTCACCAATTACGTCTATGGAATTTTTTATGAGGTTCAGGAAGACCTGCTGCATCCGCTGCTTGTCAACTGTGATTTTCAGTTCTGCCGGGATATCCAGGTTGATTTCGACGTTGCTCGGTGCCTGGCCCCGGATAAGGGTAATTGTCTTTTCGACCAGCGTTTTCAGCGACAGTTCCTGCCAGGAAAACTCTGTTATCCTGGAAAATTCCAGCAGGGTACGGACAATATCCCTGGCCCTGTCTGACTGTTCCAGTATTTGGATGATCATGTTTTTTTTAAAATTTTCATCAAGATCGTCAAAATCCTCAGCCAATATCTGGGCAGAGGAGGAAACATTAGACAGAGGGTTATTCAGCTCATGAGCGACACCGGAGAGAAGCGTTCCCAGAGAGGCGAGTTTTTCAGATTGTACCAGCTGCCTCTGGTGCATTCTCAGCTCTCTGGTCATGCGATTGAAGGCCTGCAGGAGGGATTTTGTTTCCTCATCTTTAACGTCTATCGGGGCGAGCATGAAATCGCCGCGGGAAATTCTCTTGGTGTGCTCTTCCAGGATTTTCAGCGACCTCAGAATATCCCGGGCCAGCAATGTTGCAAAGATTACACCCAGGCTTATGAAAAGCACAACCGAGAAGAAAAGGATATAGCCTGTTGTGCCAAGCAGCCGCTTGATCTCTTTCCTTTCATCTTTAGAGGTCTGTTCGGCAATATCAGTAAAGTTTTTCCCTATTGTACGGATGTTGTTTTCAATCTGCTGACGGTCTTTGGCCAGGAGTGGACTTTTAAGGCCGGTTTTATTCATATCGTGGAGCCTTTTGATGTTTCCCTGGTAGTCATGTATGGAACGCCACAGGTCATCATATCTCTCTTTGCCCACCAGCGAAGTTACCAATATTGAGTTTTGCAGAAGGTGTCCCCCGAGTTCTTTTAAAAATGCTGTGTTGTCCTGGTAGTCTTCATCCTTGCCATAGAGGAAATAGTTTTTTTCAAACCGACGGACCTCCAGGGTCATATTCAGAAAATCATCAATGATTTCAAGTGATTCAATTTTGTTTCCAACTTCATGTACAATTCCATATGTCAAGCCGGCCATTGACACAATGCAAAGTAAAAGAAAATAGAAACCAAGGGTTATTTTCTGACGTATTCCTTTAGGTACCATTTAAATATCCAGCCTTATAAGTTCTTTGTAAGTGCGCTCATTACTACAGGTAAGCAATATTTTAGAAGCCCGAATTCGACAATATTGTATTCACAGTCTTTCACCATAAAATACACCGCGGCGTTGCACATTGCAACAATATCTTTTGTTCTGCAACGATATCCCCAACACTTTGTTTTTATAAGATTAAATTGACTCATCACGATCTGACGTTGCATTATGCAACGTGCGGCCATTTTGAAGGACAACACATAACATCCTGAAATATATAGTGAAAAAAAATTAATCACGTATGGCACGGAAAGTGAAATAGAAAAGGCACAAGCAGCACGCTTTGGAATGTTTAAGAAATGAAAAATATAAAACGAAAAGGAAACAGTTATGAAAACAACAATTACATGGCTTGACAGAATGATGGCAGCAGTGACGTTTGCTGAAGCAAACGAGCATGATGCTGGAAAAGGATTTTTAGCAGGCACTGAGCGCAAGTCAGTAAGGGAGCAGAAATGCAAAGAATGTAAAGCAGTTATTACTACTGACCTGCACGGGGCTGAAGCAGCATCTTAATTATCTACTGATGGAGTAGGGTGTGTCGATCTTTAAAAATGGAAAAGAAAAATTCGAGAATGCAATGAGTGCTGCTGCCTTTGCTGAGGCAGGTGAATTTGAAACAGCGCGGCAGATAGCTGGGAAGAACAAAAACGCCCACAAAAAGGTTCTTGTTGTTCTGGAAGGTGACGATCTTGGCATACGGATATTGAACTACGCCTTGGATCTTTGTGAAAGACTTGGCGGACAGCTTGAGATTCTTCACAAGCAGGGACCGGCAAAAATGGAAATTACCAAATCCAAAGTTTGGGAAGAATTTATGAAAAAAGGGGAACAGGTTGTCTGTTCTTCCTTGGAACCCAGTGAAAGCCTGGATGACAAATTGACTGAATATGGGAAAACGAGGCGTGATATTCTCTGTGTTGTACTCAGGATTCACCTCATGGAGACGCCTGACAAAAAGAAGGAGGGGAAAGCCTGGTCTCCTGACTGGATTATGCAAAAGCTCAACTGTCCGGTCATGGTGTACTCCTAACAGTTTCAGCTAAATTTCTCTCATTTTGAATGCAATATTTTTTTCTGTAAGCCGCTGGTCACGGCACGCGGGGTAAGGATAAGTCTACATAAAATTTTAAAAAACTAAGGAGTAGAGGTTATGGATTCAAAGGTAACAAAATTTGATAAAAACATGTCTGCAGTGACTTTTGCAGAGGCAGGGGAATTTGAAACGGCTGCCGAATTCCTTCAGGAAGAAAGGACTGAAGAAGAGGCAGTAAGCCCTATAGCCAAGAAAAAACCCTATGCGGGCTTGGTGATCTTCGGTGCTGTTTCGCTTTGCGGGTATATTGCCTTAATGACACATCAGGGCTGGGTGAGCAATGAATATACCATGGGCGGCTGGCATGCAGCATACCCGGTTGTGACCGCACTGGCCTTTTCGTTTATTCACGGTGCATTTGCCAGCAACCTGCTGAGTGTTTTGGGCCTTGAAGCTAAAAATCATTAAAATCTAAGAAAGCAGATAAAATTTATATAAATAAGGAGCAATTGGAAATGAAGAAATTACTGTTTATCCTACTTGGGGCGTTACTCATCCTGCCCATGGTTAATTCGGCATATGCTGGCGGACCTCCACCAAAGGATATCATGAAGGGTGTTTTTCTAAACGTTGACAATAACGCCCGCACAGTCACCTTCCAGAAGGACGGAAAAAAAGAAACGGTGGAGCTCATCCTGGGGGCGGACATGAAACCCAGCGATGTACGGGTTAACAAAAAGGTGATGGTGAGCCTGGACAAACATGCCGGAGAAAATGTCATCAAGAGCATTGACATCATGTTTCTGGATATGACAATCAAAAGGATCATATCCCTTCTGGTCATTGGTCTCATCGGCGGCCTGCTGAGTGGTTTTATAGGGTCCGGCGGCGCCTTCGTTCTTACTCCGGCCATGATGTCCCTGGGGGTCCCCGGTGCGATTGCGGTGGCCAGCAATATGTGCCACAAATTTCCCAAGGCCATGGTCGGTGCCTACAAGCGATATAAATACGGCCAGGCGGATATTAAGCTGGGGCTGGTAATGGCTGTTACTGCCATCATCGGTGTCCAGATAGGCATCAAGTTCCAGAAGTATATCCTCAATCATTTCGGTAATGCCGGCTCAAATCTTTATGTGAGCTTCATTTTCATGGTTGTCCTGGTATTTGTCGGTGGCTATGTCCTCTACGACGCATACAAACTGTCCAAGGGTGGAGAAGAAGCCAAGGTTTCCAAGCTGGCTCTGCGCATGCAGAAAATAAACATCCCGCCCATGATGTATTTCAAGGTGGCAAAGGTGAGAATTTCCTTCTGGGTTACCGTCCCTGTCGGAATCTTTACAGGTATGCTGGCAGCCACTATCGCAGTGGGCGGTTTTATCGGTGTACCAGGCATGATTTACGTTCTTGGCACCTCTGCAGTTATTGCATCTGCCACAGAACTGATTATCGCCTTTATTATGGGGGCATGGGGCTCAATCCAGTGGGGCCTCAGCGGCCTGATTGACATCCGCCTGACCCTGCTCATCCTGGCCGGATCCCTCATCGGCGTACAACTGGGAGCTTTAGGCACCACCTATGTTAAAGATTACACGATCAAGCTGGTAATGGCCTCCACCATGCTCATCGTAGCGGTCAGCCGCGGGGCAAAGATTCCCGGCTACCTTGCCGACCTGAACCTGCGCCCGGCTCTTGAGCCACAACTAGCCCACACTCTCAGTCAGGTTAGTTACTGGGCTTTAGTGACAGCGCTTGGCTCAGCAGCATTGATCATTACAGTTGCCATGGTCAGAGGAATGGCGGCAGCAAAGGCGGAAGCTCGAACGGAGGGGATTGTTTCCCATGGCTAGCTATAGAAAAATCCTTGTAGCCTATGATGGCTCTGCAACAGCCAGGAACGGACTGGCCGTTGCAGGCCATTTGGCTAAAGAGGATAAAAGCTGGATCAAGGTGCTTAGCGTTTTACCGGGATATGCAGGGGAACTTGAACTGGTAGGGGTGTCCAATATAAAGGAAACCATAGAGGGTCCTGGGAAAAAGCTTCTGGCAGAGGCCCAGGAAATTGCCGATCATGAGGATGTGCATATCCTGACCAACATGACCCAGGGAGAGCCTTACGATAAAATTGTCCATGTGGCTGATGATGAAAACTGCGACCTTATAGTTATGGGGCGCAGGGGTACGCATCAACTGGAGAGAGAACTCATGGGCTCTGTTACGGCAAGGGTTATCGGCTACACTCTAAAAGATGTCCTTGTTGTACCTGAAGGCACCAAGCTGACCCGGAAGAACATTCTCCTGGCAACGGATGGTTCGCCTAGTTGCGAAACAGCAGTGGATAGGGCCATAGAGCTTGCCAAGGATCAGTCTGCAAACCTGACAGCAGTTTCCGTGGT
>JAUXHH010000077.1 GCA_030621655.1 Desulfobacterales bacterium | reverse complement strand
CATGGACACAGCGAAGGCCGCCCGGTTCGTGCAGTCGGTTACAATAAATCCTCCATGTTCTTTCATATGCTGCAGAACAAGATTGGACCTGAGGTGTTCACAAATTCCCTGCGAGACTTTTACAAACGCTTAAAACACAAATCAGCAGGCTGGTCTGACCTGCAAACAAGCTTTGAAAGTATTTCAGGCATTGAACTTGAGACTTTCTTCAGCCAGTGGCTGGATAGAAATGATGTCCCAGAGCTGGCCATTGAGAAGGCTAAAGTAAATAACAGTGACGGCTACCCTGTCGTTCAATTTACCATTAAACAAAAAAATGATACTCCTTACTTGCTGGAAGTGCCGGTAATAATCAAAACCGCAACTGAGGAGATCCATAAGACCCTTTCCATATCAGAACAACGTACTGTCTTTGAAATACCTTTGGTTGCAGTCCCTGAAACTCTTGCAATAGATCCCAAATATGATCTCATGCGCAGTTTGGCAACGGCTGAACTGCCGTCCACCTGGTCCCGGTTTCTCGGTGCAGCTAAAAAGCTGGCCATTCTTCCTTCCGAACAACATCGAACTGTTTATGAACCTTTATTGAAGCAGTTGGAGGATGTTGAAGGTCAGATTTTAATGGAGGACGAGGTCACCGATAAAGACCTGACTGAAAATTCTTTACTTTTCCTTGGAACGGAAAGCAGGCTGAGCCGCTCTCTTTTCGCCCTTCCGGACCATCCTGCAGGTGGTTTTACCCTGGATGTAAGAAAAAACCCCTTGAATACTGATCAGGTAGCAGTCCTTGTTTCCGCTGCAAACGAAGAACAGGTTGAAAGGGCAGCAGCGAAACTTCGCCATTATGGAAAATACAGCTACCTCTCTTTTAAAGACGGCCGCATCCAGGACAAACGAATCACTGAAACAGAGTTTGGGCTACAGGACCAACTTGTCAGCCTGCCAGCCGGCATTGAAACAAGCAGGTCCCGGACTTTTGACGATATTATTGCAAAGTTAGAGAACTTTCAGGTGATTTATATTGGGGAAGGCCACACCAATTATGAGGACCATTTACTTCAGTTGGAAATTATAAGAGCCCTCTATAAACACGATCCCAACCTGGCCATCGGCATGGAAATGTTTACCAGGTCAACGCAACCGGTTCTTGACCGGTACATGAAAGGCGAATTGGACGAAAAATCGTTCCTCAAGGAATCACATTATTTCAAAATGTGGCGTTTTGATTACCGGCTGTACCGGGATATCATCAATTTTGCCAAACATAACCACCTACAGATCATTGCCCTGAACCTTGAAAAAGATATTGTCAGCCAGGTCTTCAAAAACGGGGGGCCAAACAGTTTGCCTGATGATGACATCAGCCGTTTGCCTGTAAACAGAAAACTTGATGTGCCCGGCTACAGGGAGAGGATTGGGGCCGCCTTTACCATGCATGCAGGCCAGGAGAAAAATGGCGATTTCGGCGGCTTTATTCAGGCCCAGGCATTGTGGGATGAAACCATGGCTGAAACAATAACGGATTATCTGAAAACACACCCGGATACGCGCATGGCGATCATCGCCGGCCGGGGACATGTTGACAGGATCAATGCTGTACCCCCCAGGGTATCGCGCCGTCTGCCGGTTTCCCAGGCTGTAGTGGTTAACAATATCGGCTTAACGTCTGAATCAGAAACTGCTGATTTTGTCTTCTTTTCTCCACCGGCAAGTCTTTCCCCTTTTCCATTGCTTGGTGTCATGCTTGAGGATACTGAAGATGAAGAAGGGGTTCTGGTCACAGCCCTCAATCCTCAGGGACAGGCAAAACAGGCCGGTATCAGAGAAAAAGACGTTATCCTGGCCATCGATTCCGATCCGGTCAATGACATGGAGGATGTCAAAATCACCATGCTCTATAAGGAAAAGAGTGACGCTGTAATGGTACAGATCAAGCGAAAGAAGTTTTTTGGGAACAAGTTAATGGAAGTGGAAGTAAACCTGAAAAGCCCGGGAAAACATGGCCATATAAGGAAAAATTAATCGGCTTTGTTGATAGCCTCTGCCAGACGTACGGCTTCGACCGTCTTTTTCACATCATGAACCCGCAGGATTGACACACCTTTCATTGCACAGAGCGCGGAGACCGCAGCAGTTGCCGCATCCCTTTCATCCACTTCTATGCCTAAAAGTTTGCCGATAAATGCTTTGCGTGAATGCCCAATGAGTACCGGGCATTCCAAATCGATAAATTCATCCAGCCGTTTAAGAATGCTGAGATTATGCCCAACGGTTTTACCAAACCCGATCCCGGGATCTAAAATAAACCTTTTTCCGGGAACACCCTTTTCTGCTGCCCACGCAAGCCTCTCCTTAAAGAAATCCTTGATCTCAGCTACCACATCATCGTAGTGGGGATCAACCTGCATATCAGATGGTGTGCCCTGCATATGCATAATGATAACCTCCACCCCGCTTTCCCTGACCAGTCCAATCATATTCGGGTCAAATCGCAGCGCACTGATATCATTTATAATATCTGCCCCTTCATCCAGGGCCTTTTCAGCTACTTCAAATTTAGTCGTATCAATTGATATTGGAATGGGGGAGCGCTGCCGGATCATACGAATTGCAGGGAGAACCCTGGCCAACTCGTCTTCAATGCTCACCGGCTCGGCAAAAGGACGGGTGGATTCGCCGCCAACATCTATGATATCGGCACCGGATTCCACCATGGTGTCAATCTGGGCAGCAATACTACTGTTACTGAAAAAACGGCCGCCATCAGAAAAGGAATCCGGAGTAACATTCAGAATTCCCATGACCAGGACTTTGCTGCCGAATTCAAACCGCATGGTCTCAGGTATTGTTTTGTAGAAACAATTTAGGTTTTGGCCTTTTGATCTGATCCAGCTTCTGGACTTTCCGGCTCTGCAGCCTGTTCCTCTGCCGGCGGCTCCTCAACTTGCACCTGATCATCAGTTTCCTGATTCTCCTTTGCCGGCTTGGTGCCGGATTTAGCAGCCTCAAGAATGTTCTCGATATCCTCCAGCACAATGGTCTCTCTTTCCAGCAGGGCATTAGCCATTTCATGCAGAACCTGAACATTATCCGACAAAAGTTTTTGCGCAGTGTTGTTGGCTGACTCCACAAGTTCCTTTACTTCCTTATCAATTTGGATGGCGGTACCTTCACTGTAGTCGCGGTGCTGAGCAATCTCACGGCCAAGGAAAATCTGTTCTTCCTTTTTACCAAAAGTCAGTGGCCCCATATCACTCATTCCCCACTCGCAGACCATCTTTCTGGCCAAGGTGGTGGCCTGTTCTATGTCATTGCCCGCACCGGTTGTGATATCATCAAAAACAAGACTTTCTGCAGACCGGCCGCCCAGAAGAATGCATATTCTGTTGATCAGATACCTTTTTGAATGCGTATGTTTTTCCTCTATGGGAAGTTGCTGGGTAAGTCCGAGCGCTCTACCCCTGGGAATAATGGTAACTTTATGAATGGGATCGGTATCGGGCAGCAGGATAGCGACCAGGGCATGTCCGGCCTCGTGATAGGCGGTAATTTTTTTCTCTTTATCGGTGATGATCATGCTCCGCCGTTCAGCGCCCATCATCACTTTATCCTTGGCCTCTTCGAGATGCTGCATGGTAACCTTGTCACCCCCGCCACGGGCTGCCAGAAGAGCGGCCTCGTTGACCATGTTCTCAAGATCGGCACCGGTAAAACCGGGGGTTCCCCTGGCAATGACCTTCCAGTCGATATTATCAGCCACTGCTGTTTTACGGCCATACACCTCCAGTATTTTCTCACGCCCCCCAACATCGGGTATGGGCACAATAACCTGTCTGTCAAAGCGCCCGGGGCGAAGCAATGCCGGATCAAGAACATCGGGACGGTTCGTGGCCGCAACAATAATTACCCCCTCACTTGATTCAAAACCGTCCATTTCAACCAGCAGCTGATTCAGAGTCTGTTCCCGCTCGTCATGACCACCACCAAGACCTGCTCCACGGTGCCTGCCCACAGCATCAATCTCATCAATAAAGATAATACAGGGTGCGTTTTTCTTGCCCTGAACAAAGAGATCACGGACCCGGGAAGCACCGACACCGACAAACATTTCGACAAAATCAGAACCGCTGATGGTGAAAAAGGGCACTTCTGCCTCGCCTGCAATTGCCTTGGCTAAAAGTGTCTTGCCTGTACCAGGAGCCCCTGCCAGGAGTACGCCTTTGGGAATCCTCGCGCCCAGCCGGGTAAATTTCTTGGGATCCTTCAAAAATTCGATAATTTCAGATAGTTCTTCCTTGGCTTCTTCAATACCGGCAACGTCTTTAAAGGTAACATTCGTTTCACCTTTTTCCATGAGCCGTGCCCGTGTTTTTCCAAAAGACATGGCACCACGGCCGCCTCCCTGCATCTGGCGCATGAAAAAAATCCAGACGCCGATGAGAAGCAGCATGGGAAACCAGGAAACCAGAATAGTCACATACCAGGGAGTGTCTTCCTTCTGTTTAACTGAAATATCTACGCCTTTTGTACGCAGCAAGGGGATGAGTTCCGAATCGTCAGGGGCCACTGTCTTAAAATCATTACCTCCCCTGAGAGCACCGGTGATTTGATCACCTTCAATGGTAACCTTGGATATTGCGCCCGATTCGACACTATTCACAAAATCACTATAAGAAATATCCACATGCTGGAGCTGTGGCTTGTTGAAAAGATTGAATAAGAGAATCATGGTCAAGCCGATAACCAACCACATGCTCAAGTTTTTATAAAATGTGTTCAAAATTCAGCCCCCAATAAGAGTCAAACTCACTTCCGGAATTTATCGCCGGAGTTGTTTTTATAAATAATTTTACTATATTTAAATATATCAACCATACTACAAGTAATCAAAAATAAAGATAAGTTCAGACACCTTAAAAGTCTACCCCTACCCCGTAAGATATCAGCCTAAAAATATTCCTGAATCGCTTTAACCTGTATTTCTTTTTCCTTTAACGTCTCCAGCGCCCTCACCATCGACAGTGCTCCACTTGTGGTTGTGGTATACGGCAGATGATAATCGAGAGCACTCCTCCGGATGGAATAGGAATCCTCCGTTGTCCTGGACCCCAATGAGGTATTTATGATCCACTGGATCTGTTTGTCCTGCACCTTATCCAGAATATGCGGTCTTCCCTGAGATATTTTATTGACCATGGAACAGTCCACGTTGTGTTCACTTAAAAATGTTGCAGTACCGCTTGTGGCCAGAATGGAAAAACCAAGACTTAAAAGGCGCTGTGCCAACGGCAGAACAGCCGCTTTGTCGGCATCGCGCACACTGATAAGGACATTCCCCTTTGCAGGTAATTGCTGACCGGCGGCCAACTGGGATTTAGCAAAGGCAATTCCCACGGAACTGTCAATCCCCATTACCTCTCCGGTTGATTTCATTTCAGGACTCAATAATGTATCGACATTGGCAAACCGGTCAAAGGGGAATACCGCCTCCTTTACTGCCCAGTGCTTTACCTCGACCTCCGTGGTCAGCCCCAAATCGGCAAGTTTCATGCCCATCATCACCTTGGTTGCAAGCTTTGCCAACGGCACCCCTGTTGCCTTGCTGACAAAAGGTATAGTGCGCGAAGCCCTGGGGTTGACCTCCAGAATATAAAGTTCGTTATCCTTGACCGCGAATTGGACATTCATCAACCCTATAACTTTCAATTCTTCGGCCATGGCCTTTGAGGCCACCTTTATCTCCTCAATCATTTCAGGAGACAAAGAATGGGGAGGCAGGACGCAGGCAGAATCACCGGAGTGAATTCCCGCTTCTTCGATATGCTCCATGATGCCGCCAATAATAGTGGTTTCACCATCAGAGATGGCATCAACATCCACCTCTATGGCATCTTTCAGGAACTTGTCAATAAGTACGGGGTGTTGAGAGGAAACAATTATGGCAGAAGTCATGAATTCTTTGATTCCCTTCTCGTTATAAACTATCCGCATGGCCCTGCCGCCGAGGACATATGAAGGCCGCACCACCACGGGATAGCCGATACGTTCTGCTATGGCAAGAGCTTCTTCCGTGGTACGGGCGGTTCCGTTGGCCGGCTGCTGCAGGTTTAGTTTCTGCAGAAACTGCTGAAACCGCTTACGGTCTTCCGCCCTGTCAATGGAGTCAGGAGATGTACCGACGATTGGCACCTTTTTCTCGGCAAGGGGCACAGCCAGATTCAACGGTGTCTGTCCCCCGAATTGGACAATTACCCCATCCGGTTTTTCACATTCAATAATATTAAGCACATCCTCTCGGGTCAACGGCTCAAAATAAAGCTTGTCCGAGGTGTCATAGTCTGTACTCACTGTTTCCGGGTTACTGTTAACCATAATGGACTCAATACCCATCTCCTTCAAAGCAAAAGAGGCGTGTACGCAGCAGTAGTCAAATTCAATCCCCTGCCCTATACGGTTGGGTCCGCCGCCGAGGATTATAACCTTTTTCGTGCTGCTCACCCGGGATTCATCTTCGGTCTCGTACGTGGAATAATAATAAGGCGTGAAGGCCTCAAATTCAGCCGCACAGGTATCAACAAGTTTATAGACTGGAATCAGATCCTGCTTCAGCCGCAGTTCCCGGATATCATCTTCTGTGGTGCCGGTAAGGTGGGCAATATGAAAATCGGAAAATCCCTGCTGCTTAATTTTACGCAGAAAATCTCTTTCCAGGCCATGGAAGCCTGTCTCTTTAATATCAGCTTCGGTCTCGACCAGTTGCTTAAAGTTGTTGAGAAACCATGGGTCAATAAACGTCAGGCGATAGAGGTCCTCAATACTCCTGCCGCGGTGCAGTGCTTCATAAAGATAGAAAATCCGTTGTGAATTGGGGGTGACCAGCTTTTTCTCCAGTTCATTTTCATCTATGGAGGCAAGAGAATCCTTGCCGTCATTCCCAAAACCCATACGCCCTATCTCGAGGGAACGCACCCCTTTCTGAAAGGCCTCTTTAAAAGTACGGCCAATTGCCATGGTCTCACCCACGGATTTCATGGCCGTGGTAAGAACATCCTCTGCTTCCGGGAATTTCTCAAAAGTCCACCGCGGTATCTTCACCACGCAATAGTCAATTGTCGGTTCAAAGGAGGCATAGGTCTCTCTCGTAATATCATTGGGAATTTCATCCAGGGTATAACCAACTGCCAGCTTGGCGGCAATCTTGGCTATGGGAAAACCTGTAGCCTTTGAAGCTAAGGCTGAACTCCTGGAAACCCTGGGATTCATTTCAATGACCATCAACTCACCATCTTCGGGGTTGACGGCAAACTGTACATTTGAACCACCTGTTTCCACCCCAATTTCCCGCATAATGGCTATTGAGGCATTTCGCATAAGCTGGTATTCCCTGTCAGTCAGGGTCTGGGCAGGCGCCACGGTTACTGAGTCGCCGGTATGAACCCCCATGGCATCCATGTTTTCAATGGAGCAGACTATCACCACGTTGTCATTCTTATCCCGCAT
>JAUXHH010000237.1 GCA_030621655.1 Desulfobacterales bacterium | reverse complement strand
ATAGGGGCAGTGGCAGGATGCGTCATGTCTCCCATTACCTACTCCGATTATTCAATGGGGCCCAACCTGGCAATCAAGGGTTTTACCGTTGCTATCCTGGGTGGCCTGGGCAACAGTCTGGCAGCAGTGGCAGCTGGCTTGCTCCTCGGTATCATCGAGGCTTTTTCCATCTCTGTTCTGCCCCTGGCCTTTCAGGATGCTATTGCCACATCTATTTTACTTCTCATTTTGTTTATCAGGCCGCACGGCCTGTTCGGCAGCAGTGAGGCAGCCAGCCTGAAGGAATTTTGATGAATTTATTGAAAAGATACATTCCGGTTCTTTTTTTGTTGACTGTAGTGGTGACTATTCAGCTTGTGACCCATTTTACGGAAACCACCTACTATCTGACCCAGTTGACCATGTCAGCATATTACTCCGTTGTCGTCATCGGCCTGTGCGTACTGATGGGGTATGGCGGTCAGATCTCGCTGGGACATGCCGGTTTTTTTGCAATTGGCGGTTACCTTGCCGGAGCACTTACCACCCATAACCTGTTATCTTTACAGGAACATGGATTAGTATCTTTGCTTAACAAGATCGGATTACTGGTTGGCAGCACGAGTCTCTACGGGGATGCACTCCTGACCGTTCAGCCTTTGGCAGCGTGTATTATAGCGGTTTTGACAGCCGGTGTCATTGCCCTTGCGGTTGGCGGACCTATCTTGAAGCTGAAAGGCCATTACCTTGCCATGGCAACCCTGGGTTTCGGCATAATAATTTTCCGCATTGCCCTTGCCAGTGCATACTTTGGAGAGGCTGACGGCATCTCTGAGGTTCCTGGTTTTAAGTTGCTCCCAGGTATTGAGGTGAGCGGCAGTTTTGGTGCCAGGGTGTCAAATTATTATATTGCCTGGGGTATGGTTATTGTCGCTGTTATATTGCTGTTGAATTTGATCCATTCCAGGGTGGGCAGGGCATTGCGTTCAATCCATGGAGCTGAAGAGGCTGCCAATGCCATGGGGGTCAACACGGCTCGATACAAGCTGTATATTTTTGTATTAAGTGCCGTATTTGCTGCCCTTGCCGGGGTATTTGTCACCCATTACAATGGTGGGATCGGGCCCTCTGAAGCCGGGGTTATGAAATCAGTGCGTTATGTTGCCATTGTTGCAGTGGGCGGTATGGCAAATATCTGGGGCGCGCTTCTCATGGGAATTGTGCTGAATTTCCTCTCTTTGCGGGGAGTTTTCGGGTCCTATGATGATGCAGTTTTTGGGGCTATCCTGGTTATTATCATGCTTTTTGCCCCGGAGGGGATCTTAAAGATCAATCCATGGCAGAAGATAAAGTCACTGTTTGCTCTCTTCATGGCACAGAATAAAGAAGAGTCGACAGAATAGTGAATAGCTGTTTGATGGCAGATAAGAATATGTACATTGTCAAAACGAACTGTGGGAAATTTTGCAAGGAACAATAACCTGTGTCTCTTCTTGAAATACAAAACCTGAATCGGCATTTCGGTGGCCTGCATGCTGTGAACAGTGTCAGCTTTGCAGTGGAGCAGGGCATGATAAAGGCGGTTATTGGGCCGAACGGAGCCGGCAAGACTACGCTGTTTAACCTGATTGCCGGCAACCTTTCGGCCAATTCAGGGTCTGTCTATTTTAATGAAACGAAGATCAACGGTCGGAAACCGTACCAGATTGCCAGGCTTGGCCTGTCAAGGACATATCAGAATATTAAGCTTTTTCATGGCATGACTGCACTTGAAAATGTCATGCTCGGAAGGCATATCAGAAGCAAGGCAGGGTTCATGGCCGGAATGCTGAATTTGCCCTGGACATGGCCTGAAGAAAGGTTGATCAGGGATAAAGCCATGGAGTATCTTGATCTTCTTGGTGTCGTCGACTGTGCTGACGTAGAGATCAGCAACCTTTCGTTCGGGCAGCAGCGCGGGATCGAATTTGCCAGGGCCCTTGCTACAGAACCAGCCCTGCTCCTGCTTGATGAACCGGCAGCGGGCCTTAATATTTACGAGACGGCTGAAATAGGACGGCTAATTACAAAAATACGTGAAAGCGGTGTGACAATCCTGCTCGTTGAGCATGATATGTCTCTGGTCATGGATATCTCTGACGAGATCGTGGTATTGAGTTTTGGTGAAAAGATAGCGGAAGACCTGCCGCATAACATTCAGCAGAATGAAGAAGTAATTCGAATCTACCTGGGGGATGAAGAGTGAAGAGTGAAGAGTGAAGAGTGAAGAGTGAAGAGTGAAGAGTGAAAATATTAATAAGAGCGAACAACTGAGGCGTGGAAACTGAAAATCTTTCTAGAAAAGAGCGATGTTAAAGGTTAGAAACCTAGAAGCGGGATACGGGAAACTGCGGGTGCTCAAGCGCATCTCAATGCATGTTGACCCGGGTGAGATTGTCACCATCATAGGGGCAAACGGCGCCGGAAAAACCACCCTGCTGCACACAATAACCGGGCTGGTTAAGATCGGTTCAGGTGAAATTGCATTCAAGGGCAAGAATTTACAAAAGGTGTCACCGGAAAAAATTGTTGCTTCCGGATGTTCACTTGTCCCGGAAGGCAGGCAGGTGTTTTCCACCATGACAGTTGAGGAAAATTTGATTTTAGGCGGATATGTCCTGGCAAAAAAAGAAAAGGGGGACATCAATCAAGAAATTAAAAGGGTGTATGAACTATTCCCTGTATTAAAAGAACGGACCAAGCAGTTGGCTGGTACTCTTTCAGGCGGTGAGCAGCAGATGCTTGCCATGGGCAGGGCTTTAATGGCAAAACCTTCACTTATTATGATGGATGAGCCCTCCACCGGCCTGGCACCGCTCATAGTCAAAAGCATTTTTCAGGTTATTTTAAGGCTGCGGGAAGAAGGCAGTACGGTCTTGCTGGTAGAGCAGAACGCGAAAGCGGCTCTAGGTATTGCAGACCGCGGTTATGTTTTGGAGACCGGCAAAATAATTCTGCAGGGCGCGGCTGAAGACCTCCTGCAGAACCGGGATGTGCAGAGGGCCTATCTGGGTCGCGAAACAGATTAAAAGAAAAGTGACTAAAGTTAAAAGTACCCCGCAAGGGGGCATAAATGCCTAAAATGAACTAAAGTTAAATAATAAACCCGAACAAACCCCATTGATTATTTTTTAAAACTTTAGTCACTTTAGTTCACTT
>JAUXHH010000148.1 GCA_030621655.1 Desulfobacterales bacterium | reverse complement strand
CACAACTGAGCAGTTGCAGACTAACCTGCTGGGACAAGCACACATATGATATAATGCATAGAATATATGCTGGGTAAACATTACACATGATACCTTGGCTGGGTAAAAATTACCCGGTCAGGGTGTTAAAATTCTATGCCTCCTTAGGAAAGATGAGATGCGAAATGGTTTTTTCTAAATGATTCAAGCAAATTATCTCATATCTGATTATTTGGGCACGGTTTGTGAGTAGAGTATTAACAAAAGAAAACATTGACCTCTTCTTTTTTACTTCTTCTTCCTAAAAAAACCCCGACCTCCCACCCAAGGTCGGGGGTTTTTATTGTTCGTGCGGCGTAAGAATATTATAAGGCAGCTTAAAAGTCTCTCTGATAATATTCAAGAGAGCATTACCGACAGATTCAAGACGGAGGGGTGTTATCGTCGGATCAGGCCACTGTCCTTCTATTGCAACGGGGATGGCTACCAGACTATCGTATTCGCTCATAATATCCTGTCCGATGAAAGGCACTTTGGAAAACAAGGTGTCAAAGGTTTTAAATGGTGCAATGAGAAGCGTCAGATCTGCATCATAATTGTCCAGGTGAACATCGCCATTGAGAAAAAGATTGAGGCCTTCGCCATGAAGAATTCCCCTGTCAAAAATGAGGCTATTCTCCTGTATATGTGTATCAATATACATCTCGGAAAAAGGGAATCCTCTTTTCCCGGTACTTCCAGTTTGTGTTACAAAGAGGTCGGTGATATTGACAATCTTGAAAATTCTGGAAAGCAATTTCAGCCTGAGGATTCTGCCCTTGGTGGATTTGATATGAATATTGCCGCTATGCCAGGCGCCGGATTCTTTTCTTAGATTGGCTTTTAAAGAAAATTCGCCCTCAACCAGATCCTGATTGACACCAAGGCATGGCAAAACATTTTCCAGGCGCAATGGGGCATTGGAATCGGTTGCAAGTTCAAAATATTGCCCAAGGGCCTCGTCTGAATACCAGGTGGACTTAAAGTCGAGATTGCACAGCTTTGAGGAGAAAATTTCTGTTCTCGTCAGAGTATCGGGAGCCAGTTGTAACTCGCCATGGACATCATGCAGGGTATAGTGAACAGGCCGGGTTCCACTGTATACTGTAGTAGCGCTGCGGCTCAGCGAGAAAGAGTCAAGATCAAAGCCTATCCGACCAGTTATATCCCAATTTTCCGGCACCGGAATTTCGTCATCCTGATCAGTATGATCACCTGACAAGGCACGTTGGGTTTCTTTCAGTCCCTGTACTAAATCGTTGACTGATTCTTTTGAAAGAAAGGATGAGATAAGGTCGATGTCCAGTTGCAGTCCCTTCGGCTTTACAGCAAGATGTCCCAAGCCAGTGATTTTTTCATTGCCGATAGCTAGGTTTAAAGCAGCAATTCTCAAATGTTTACCAGTGCCGCTCAGAAGAACGTTCTCAAAAACAATAGGCTTTTTTTTGCTGCTGCCCTTCAAGAGCAAATTTTCAGCTTTAAGAATGCCTTTAAAACGTAATGCTTCAGGTTGGTCGGCAAGATAACTGGCCTCAAAAAAAGCTCCGGCAAAAGTGCCTTCCGTGAAAAAATTATGATGAAAGAGAGTGGCAACGGTGTCCGCATTAACAAAACCTTGCCAGGAAAAGGCAAGGCCCTTAGGGGGCAGGCGCCGTAAATCGAGCGTTAATCTTCCCTGCTCCCCGGGAGCAATAAAAGTCAGTTCATTAATGCGCAGACGTTCAGGAGTGTTTTCAAGGTCAATCCTGGCCATGGGCAGTCTATCCCCGGACACACCATGGATGATTTTTCCCGAGGCAGCAATTTTTTCTCCTTGAAAGTTCACTTGCATATTTTCCAGGGTGTAGGGGATTCTGGGACGAAATTTTTCAAAGAACCACCCCTTGTTGTGTATCCAATCGGCCAGCTTGGCCTGAACAGGACCGTTTAATTCCACCATGCCAGACCAGTTTTCCAGTTTCTGGTGATGGAGCGTTCCTTTTAAATTGAGAGGCTGATCAAGAAAGTTGATATCTGCCTTTTCAATGTCCACTTCCTGGTGTTTAAAAGTTGCTGATAATTCCTTGGTGGAGACTGGTTCGGGAAGTAAAGGGCTTGCAAAGGAAATCTCTTTTGCCTGGACATCAAGTTCGTACTCCCAAATCTCAGGCTGCATGGCCGGCCCCTGCAGCGACCCCTGGGAAACGTTTATGTTTCCGTGCAATGACGTGAGATTGGCCTGTACTTTTTGAGGCATTATGCCGATTTGTTCAAGCATTGCATAAAAAGACTCTCCATGCACCTGCCCCTGTATTTCATCAATGTTCAACAGGGTTTTCCCTGTCATCCAGGAGACATTGCCACTAGTATTTATGATCTCCTGGAGCCCGGTGCGACCTTTCACCGTCTGCCAGCTGACCTCTTTCGGGCCAACGTGCAGAGCTCCCTTATCAATAAAAACAGTTTCAGGGAGACGGTCATATTTGGCTTTAAGCTGCATGTCCTTGACATCTACCCGGGTAATGATTTTATCAAGCGTGTCACCGAGATGCAGCGTCCCGGAGGCTCTACCTGAAACTTCTTTGAATTTAGAAAGCTCCTGCAGAAAACCTTTATGGTCGACAAGTTGTTCAAGTACAGGGGGCAGGGCTTGCAAGTCTGCATCAATATCAATACTGAGTGAAAAGGCATTGGTCCCATTGGCAAGGTCCAGGAGCAGTTCCGCATTACTGCCGAAATTGTTTCCCATCTGTGCGCTGAGATTGTGGCCGGTTAAAATTGATTTTTCGATCAGGATGGGGCCGTTTGCCCTGGTAAGATCCAATTCCGCCCCGGGGACATGGATGGCAGCTTCAAGGGCGTCGGCTTCAATAATCATGGCGTTAAGGTTTTCGAAGTCAGAAGTCTGCCCAGAGAAACGGTAGGCAGCGGATGCAGCCCTACCTTCAAGCACAATACCGCAAACAATTTTAGCTACTTTATTATCACCCCAGAGGGTCAATATTTTTTGACGTATTGTTGTTATATCCAGGTCGTTGCCGGTTAAGTCAAGGGTCCAGGTCGGTTCTGCACTTGCTGCTTGGATCTCTAACTCATTGCTTGCCGTAGAAGATTTTCTTTCTATCAGGCCTGAAAGGTTGACCTGAGGTTCCTTCATTTCAAGATCTTTAATGATGAGACGGAATAACGGTCCCGACTTAAGAAATGTGAAGTCTGCAAACCCGGGCCTGAGAAGTATTTCACGGTCCTTTTGCCGTACTGCAAAGGAGGGCAGGGTGCCATGCAGGTTCCCTTCAATATTATGCAGTCCGGTACCGGTTATATTACCGGCAAGTCTTGCGGTTGACTCCACTGGGATCAGGTGACCCTTAAGAAAAACGGGTCCGGATTTGTGCAGCTTAATATCCTGAAAGTCCAGGAAGAATTGGTATTTTTTGTTGTTAGTATTGAAATTCCCCAGCAGGTTGATGCTCCTGCTGAAAGGAGATGATCCGTGCAGGTCCAAATCAATTTCTTGCTGCTCCATTTTGAGCATGCCGTCAATATTGTTCAATATATAAATATCTGATGATAGAATATTCTTGGAATTTTCATTGGATTCGATCTTCAGTTCTCCGTTTTTAATAAAAACGCTGAGTTCCGGCATGGTGAGTTCCGAAGATTCTTCGCCCTGGAATGCTTTTTTATTGATGTAAATTTCAGGGTTTTTCAGGTGGATACTCCCCAACATGAGTTCCTTGTCAAAAATTATTCGCCAGTTGGGATATATTTTCATTACTGGAACAGAAAATTCAGAGTATTTATTGATAATTCTTGTATTGGAAAAAGCCAGGTGAGGGAGAGGCAGCCAGGCCCAGTGCATTTTCTGTACTGTTACCTGGCTGCCCAGTTTTTCGCTGAGCTGATCTGTGATGATTTCTTGTGTTGTATCCAGAATAAGAAAACGAGGTGCCAGGCCGACAAAAAGGATTAAGGCTGCAATGAGAATTATATATCTGGAAAATTTTTTCATATGTGGCAGGGCTTATTGGCAGCCCCGATAATGTTTTATGTATTGAATACCGTTCTCATCTAGCATGCCGGTAATCGTCAAAGCAAGTTTTTCTTTATAAAAACATACTCATATTTTCCCGTATAGTATAATAATTCTTCCTGAAAGAACATTCAGGGATATAATTGAGCAGGTATATTAAACTGAAGATTTTTTCTTTTCGAACCGTATGAAAACTACATAATTTGAGGACTGAGCCATGTACTTTGATACGAGTATATGGTATGTATGCACGGTTTTTTTATTTTGCTGTTTGAAAGCCTTTGTCGCAACGCCCCGGGATAATCCGGAATCATATAAATGAATTTTTGGTGTATGAAATAATTTGAAGGGAAATACAATGGGTAAAACAGTTACTGAAAAACTGCTTGCCTCTCACCTTGTGGAAGGCAGTCTGCAGAAGGGGTCGGAGATAGGCATTCGAATCGATCAAACTCTTACGCAGGATGCTACAGGAACCATGGCATACCTCGAATTTGAAGCGACCGGTATTCCAAGGGTTCAGACAGAGTTGTCAGTCTGTTATGTAGATCATAACCTGGTTCAGTCCGATTTCAGAAATGCTGATGACCATAGATTTCTGCAATCAGTGGCCAGAAAATATGGGCTCTATTTTTCTCCTCCTGGGAATGGCATTTCTCACCAGGTGCATTTGGAACGCTTTGGCGGTCCGGGTAAGACCTTGCTTGGTTCTGACAGCCATACACCGACCGGTGGCGGCCTGGGCATGCTGGCTATTGGTGCCGGCGGCCTGGATGTTGCCATGGCAATGGCCGGCAAACCATTTTATCTGGTAATGCCCAGGGTTTATGGAATCAGGTTGAGCGGCAAACTGCCGGACTGGGTATCGGCGAGGGATGTACTTCTCGAGCTGCTTAGACAGTTGTCAGTCAAAGGTGGGGTCGGTTATATCATGGAATATTTCGGTCCCGGGGTGAGCCAACTTACAGTTACCGACCGTGCATCCATTACAAA
>JAUXHH010000084.1 GCA_030621655.1 Desulfobacterales bacterium | reverse complement strand
CCTGCAAGATAACCTTTGGAACTCAGAAGCTTTTGATTGAATTTTACTTTAAAACCTTTTTTCTCAAGGAGATGCTTGCCGGCAGTAAAGTTGTCTTTGTCAATGAGTGGTCCTGCAGGGGCCACCAGGCCGATTGTGTCCCCTATATCAATAGGAGGAGGATAAACAGACTGATGCATTCTTTTTTGTGCTGCGTTTTTATTTGTTTTTTTCATACAGAAGATAGAGACCTTTAAGGGTCAACATGGGATCAACGATCTGGATGGATTCGGTGTAGGCACTAATCAGTTCAGACATACCTCCAGTAGCAATTACCTGTGGAGTTTCCGTAAATTCTGCCGAGAGTTTTTTTATCAGGCCATCCACCATGGCGCCATACCCAAAAAGAAGGCCTGATTTAATGGCATCAACTGTGTTTGCGCCAATTGCCTTTTGAGGCGGGCTGGAGATATCAACTCTGGGTAATTTGGCAGTACGGTTGGCAAGTGCATCGAGTGAAATACTCATGCCGGGCATGATCGCACCACCCAGGTATTCCCCCTTGGCAGATATACAGTCAAAGGTTATGGCTGTGCCGAAGTCAACCACAATGGTGCTTTTGCCATTTTGTTCGAATGCTGCCACTGCATTGACTATCCTGTCCGCACCAACTTCCGCCGGATTATCTGTTACTATTTTTATGCCTGACTTAAGAGTAGGGCTATTAACGAGCAGGGGAGTACACCCGGTATATTTAGAAGAAAATTCCTGCCAGGCTTGCTGTTGGGTCGGAACTACGCTGGCGATTATCACTCCGGAAATATCCTTGAAACGGATATCCTGCATGGTAAAGAGTGAGAGAAAACGTGCTGCCAGTTCATCGGCAGTTTTCTCCCTATCAGTTTTCAGCCGCCAGTGACAGATCAGAGAACTTTGTTTGAATATACCGCAAACTGTTTGTGAGTTGCCGACGTCGATAGCTAGAAGCATAATTTTTTCAGTTGAATTAGATTTATAAGTGTTTCAAAATTACCAGTGTATATGCTTTACTTTGATATAGATTTTTTCAAATTCCCTTTGTAATCCATAGAGAGGTTTCCGGAATTTCAGAGTCTGCCTGTCCATAATTTTCCCTTCCGGGGGATTTGTTTTTATACTTCCCTCACGTTTGGTGATTTCCCGTTCTAATATGGCAAAAAGGTTATGCTCTTCAAGCACACGTCTTCTGGCTTCAATTATATAAGGCAGCCTGTCGTCATATTCATTGTTCGCAAGTGTACTGCGAATGATTTCAACAGTCCTGTCAAGATTATTTATATCAATGGGAATAAAACTCTCGCGGGGAAAATAATCAGCTGCATTTGGGCATCCATGATAAAAAGGAAGGGTATAACCAAGAAATGCATCGGGGAGTTTTTCTGTCATATGATGCTGAAAAACATGATTTTCGACAGTGACGTGATACTGGTATGAATCCAAAGCCTCTGCTTTGTCATTCATTGTGTTAATACCATGACCAAATATATCCAATTCGGGAATGTGAGCTTTTAGCTTATTCGTAAAGTGATACCGTTTGTAATGCATGGTGAGTCTGCCCTGTCTGCTGGAACATACGGTCGAAATGGTTTTTGTTTTAGTAATAGGGGGGATTTGATTTATCTCGTCATATGTCAGCCTATGCCTTTTGTCCTTGAATCTTGGAGCTCCATAGTACCAGATTAGGCCGGGTTGGGTAAAAATGGCATTTGGATGTTTAATGGCCCAGGGTTCCTGGCTTGTAATTATAAAACCAAATTGACGGAGAAAATATGACCCATAAACCGTGATAGAGGAAGGTTCTCCAGTGATAAGGATGGTCTTTTCACGTGGGCAATGCAACTTTTCAACACTCATTGATTTCAATTCGCGCGGTAAATCGTGATATACGACGAGCCAGTCGTATTCCTGAGCATCGGCATCAAAGAGAAAACGGCAATCACCCCATTGGGCATTATCTCCTGGAAGTTGGCGTGAATAACGTGATTTGTCACTCACTTTGCGTGGCAGGCCCTTAGCCATAAATTTAACAATTATTGGCCTGTTTTTGTTGGTTGACTCACTTTGAGTCAATATGGAGCCCGATTCTAACATAATCGATAATAATATTAAAACTGCAGAGTATAAGCAAGGGTTAGTATTGTATGTAAAGGAAAGTAAAGAGGAAACAGTGGTAATAATACTATGAATTACCTGCGGTATACTTCATGATAAACTTTTCAAGAAGGGATTCTTGAGCAGGGGAGAGAGGACCGAATTGCAGGGAGCATTGACGCTCTCGAATAATGCTGAAGGATATCTGACTGTTTACTTTGAAGTCGCGAATGTTAATAATATTTCCATTGAATTAAATTCAATAAAACAGAGTCTGCAAGAGGTGCTCAATATAAACTGTACTTGACCAAACGCCCGTCCAGGCCGCCACTTATAAGAACTTTTTTCCAGGCTGGCTTAAGGCCTATGCTTTTTATCAATTCACGATTACCGAAATACAGATAAGCTTCTCCGCCCTTACAACGTTGTTTCAAAAAGTCGCCGAGTTGTTTCATGAAATCCTTGATTGCAGCATCTGTGTCCATGCGTATGCCATAGGGTGGATTACAGACAATAACGTAGTCCTTTAGAGATTTGATATTTTGAAAGGGCTTTACAGAGAGTGCGATATTTTTTCCTTGAGGAAAATTTGTCGAATTTGTTCTTGCAGCTTCTACTGCCTCTCCTGACTTGTCACTGCCACTGATAAGGTCGGGGGGAAGGTCTCGAATGCGGCTGTCTGCTTCCTGTTTTACTGAAGTCCATATCTTTGCATCGAAGTCAGGCAGTGCTTCAAAGCCAAATTTATTTCGTAAAAATCCAGCAGGAATTCTGCAGTAATGCATCATAGCCTCACACAACAGAGTGCCTGAGCCGCACATGGGGTCAACCAGCGGTCTACTACCATCCCAGCCGCTCAGACGGATAATGGCAGCAGCTACGATTTCCTGCATTGGCGCAGCTATGGATTGCAAGCGGTACCCCCTCCTGTGCAGAGAACCCCCTGAAGTATCCAGATAGATTGTCGCCTTATTATTCTGAATATACAGGTTGAACAATACATCCGGTGTTTTGGTGTCCACATTTGGCCTTTCCCCTGTATTACTTCTGAATACGTCTACAATTGCATCTTTAAGTCGGAGTGAGGCGTATTGGGAATGGGTTATTTTGCTGTGAGAGACATTGGCCTTAACCGCAAAGGTGTCTTTCAGGTCAATAAGAGATGCCCAATCAATCTTGCAGGCAGTTTTATACAAATACTTGGCTGAATGACAGTCAAAAAGGATAAGTGGCGCTAAAACCCTGCTCAGTAAACGTGAACAGTAACTGAGCCTGTAAAGTGAAGCCTTGTCAGCTGAAAAGTAAAATCCCCTGTAGCCGGGTTTGATATCATGTGCCCCAAGTTCCTGCAGCTCTTTTCTGCCAAGATCCTCCAGGCCCTCTGCAATCTGGGCAAAGTAGCGGCCGCTTTTCTGGTAGGTGAACATTATTTTTTCAGCAGGAGTTTTTAAGGAGATTATTTCTTCAGCCAGGAGTCTCTCAGGCTTCTTTCCACACGGGGCTGTATTGCGGTCAACAGGTCTTCTCTTTCCAGATATGGGCAGGTATCATCATAGGGAAATTTTCTGCACTGCTTGGGACGGGCCGTATGAACAGAACAACGTTTGATCATCCTGTTGCTGGATTGCAATATACAGGAGCCATCTTCTTTAACCTTGAAGGTGTTTTTGTTTTCCATAAAGCGTTTTCGTACTTCACCGTCTGAGATCGAGAAATAACGTGCAAGCCGGTTTATGTCATCCGAGTCTATCAATAGAACAGACCCCTTGAGCCTGTAACAGCAATATCCGGGACAATAGTTACAGTAATTCATAGTAATGCATTCATGAGTTGTTTTATTCTTGCGTATCCATAAAAATATGTATCGTATAAAAAACTATTTTACATAAAATTGTGCAACCTGGATATGTGAGTTTTTGCAGTCCGGGCACCGGCCGGGTTTGGTAAAGCGGGTGCGTTTGTCAAAAGTAAAGCCGCAGGTTAGGCACTTATATGGTGTTATCATAAGTTTTTTCTTTTGGCGCTGCAGAGAACGCTCAATATGATCTAAATGGCCCACAATCTCCTTTTCCGGCAGACTGACTGCCTGAGAAAGGTCTCGGATGGTAAGTTCTTCAGAACTCAACAGGGAAATTATTTCCTGCCTTATGGTCTGTCTGTCGTCAAAAGGTTCCATGAATTTTTCTAAAAGTTGAATGGTTGCTACATTTAATATGGATTGCCAGGTCTGTACAGCTTATTATAGTAAATGATCTGTTTGACACAAGATAGTAAAACCATTTCGTGGAATTAGCAGGAGGGGAGCATGACAGAGTATATACAGGTCCTGACAACAGTTGAACATAAAACTGATGCAGAGAAAATAGCTAAAAGTATTGTAGAGAAAAGATTGGCCGCCTGTGTACAGATATTAGGCCCTCTGACCAGTTATTTCCATTGGCAGGGAAAACTGGATTCTGCCGTTGAATACCTTTGCCTGATTAAAAGCAGGGCTGACCTTTTTACAGAGCTGGAAGCCGAGATCACCAGCCAGCATCCATATGAGGTGCCTGAAATACTTGCAACGCCAGTAACAGAGGGCAGTAAAGACTATTTGAACTGGTTGGCGGCTGAACTGGAGGCATGATCCTTAAACATAGTTTTTTAGAGATTGATTATGGAAAATAACCCAAAAGCTTCCAGGCGGCGACGTCGACCCAAGAAAAAGTTCAAATGTCACTGCTGTCAGAAGGAGCAGATGTTCTGTTGGAGTTGCCTTTGCGGCTTTCAGATTTGTATTCCATGCTTTGAGGAGAACAAGTGGGGCATGACAAATGGCCCAACCTGGATCTGTCCTGACTGCGGTAGAGTTCGAATGATGGAGTAATCTGTGAAAAACTGGTCCTCAGGCCAGGTCAGCGTCAACTGGCTCAGCCGAAATTATGAACAAGGTTTTCAATAAAAGGCACAGAGGCACAAAGTGACCGTAAGACAAAGCAGTGTAAAGGTTTTGAGTACACAAAACGTAACCATATGATTTTTTATTATGTTTTTGAAACTTTGTGCCCTGAAGGGCATAAATGCCTTTGTGCCTGAGGACTCTATTATTGTAAGCGACAGCAGGTAAGCGAGCCTGCGAGACTCCGAAGTCATGTTATATGGGGTGTGGATTTTTCACTTCAGGTGATGCATGAGAGGTCCTGTGCCGTGGCCGATCCTTGCAGAAACACTGTTCCTGATAAGGTTGTCCATATACATGACAGCCTTTCGAAATGCCTCAGAATCATCTCCTGTAAGTAAATGGTAGGCAGTGAACGCTGCAGAGAATGTACAGCCTGTGCCGTGGGTGTTATTGCTTGCTATTCTCGGATGGGAAATCTCTTCACAATCTGCCTGCCGGGTTTTGCCGGGCCCTTTAAACATAAAATCGGTAATGACGTTCTCTTCAGGCTTAAAGTGTCCACCTGTAATAATTACTGAACGCAATCTTTCATAGAGCTGAAATAATTTAACGGTTGCGCTATGCAATGTATCTTTTGTGGAGCATTTTTTTTCTGCCAAAATGGAAAGCTCCGGCACATTTGGTGTTAATACTGTGCAGATAGGGAGTAGTTGCCTGCGTATTGCATCATAACCCTTTGGATTGATCAATTCATGTCCGCTGGAGGATATCAGAACTGGATCATAAATTATTTCTCCAGCATAATCCGTCAATGCGTCACAGATGCTTTCTGCAACCTTGTCTGATCCAATCATGCCGATTTTTATATGGGTGACATTCAGGTCGTTGAGCACATGATCAATCTGTTTCTTGACTAAAGCGGTTTGGACAGGTTGAATGGCAAATACGCCCCGGGTATTTTGTGCGGTCAGGCAGCTGATAACCGCTCCTCCATACACACCGATAACGGTAAAAGTTTTGAGATCAGCCTGAATTCCAGCACCACCGGATGGGTCGGAACCGGCTATTGTAAGTGCAACCTGTTCTGTCTTTTTTATAACTGGCATGATGAAATGAGTAAGATGAATGAGTTCAGTGTAATTAGTTCCTGAACTATAATAAGAAGTTAGCAAATTAATGCAATTAATCGTTTGGTATTTTTTTTGTTGAAGGTATACCTTATATTGTGTATATATAAAAAAATTTGTCCATATGTTGTATGATGGGCAAATGAGGCAGTATGATGCCCGTAAATACTGTAAATGGGGCACTTTTCAAATCAATTCAACTCTAGATAGTGAATGAGTATGACG
The DNA here is from genome assembly GCA_030621655.1 of Desulfobacterales bacterium. Lineage (GTDB taxonomy): Bacteria > Desulfobacterota > Desulfobulbia > Desulfobulbales > BM004 > BM004. Next base: position 742 of record JAUXHH010000084.1, on the reverse strand, counting down.
CAAGCAGCGCAGGTTTACGATGAAAGCAAGATAACGACCCTAAGCTCTTTAGAGCATATCCGTCTGCGTCCAGGTATGTATATAGGTCGCCTGGGCGACGGCTCACACCAGGACGATGGCATTTATATTCTGTTGAAAGAGATTATCGACAATGGTGTGGACGAATATATCATGGGAGCCGGCAAGAGAATAGATATTACCATTGAGGAAAATGGCTCCACAATGATCAGGGACTACGGCCGCGGCATTCCTTTGGGGAAACTGGTGGAATGTGTTTCTGTGATAAACACCGGTGCCAAATATAATACAGATGTATTTCAGTTCTCCGTAGGGCTGAATGGCGTGGGAACCAAGGCGGTTAATGCCTTATCAAAAATGTTCCGCGTTACGTCATTCAGGGATGGCGAGTATGCCATGGCGGAATTCGAATCCGGGATTCTTCAAACCGAAGAGAAGGGCAAAACAAAAGAACGCAATGGGACCCTCATTGAGTTTGTACCTGATGAAGATGTCTTTGGCGAATTTACTTATGACAATCAGTATGTAAGTAAAAGATTGTGGCGATACGCCTACCTTAATTCAGGCCTTAGTCTTTATTTCAACGAGGAGAGATTCTTTTCCGTTAATGGTCTCCAGGATCTTTTGGCAGGAGAAATTAACGGCAACCAGATATATGAACCAATCTATACAAAAGATAAAACCCTTGAGTTCTGTTTCTGTCATACCATCAACTACGGTGACA
>JAUXHH010000188.1 GCA_030621655.1 Desulfobacterales bacterium | reverse complement strand
CAGGTTTCTGGTTGCTGCCGGGAATAGTATATATTATTGGATTAACCCTGTTGTATAACAGGGGCAAGATAAGCCAGGGCCCCAAACTTGAGTTTTATTTGGATACAGTTTTTTACCTGCTGGCAGGGCTTGCATGGCTGTCGGTTTTGTAGGCAGAAATCACTGTATTTTTAAGCGTCTTTAAGATTTAGATATTAAATGTAATGGAGTAACAGATGTTAGGCTGGTTTAAAAAGAAAAAAACAATCAAGGAAAATGCGATTCCGGTCAGTGATGGAATCTTGGAGGAAGAAAGGCAAACATCTGAAGTTGCAGAGGCTGTCACTGAAGTTTCAAGCGGCTTGGATCCAAGCCGGGAAAACGTAATAAGTGAAGCTGCTGAATCTGAAGAACAAGCCTTAAAACAGGACAATCAAAAAGGATTGTTCAAGCGTCTTCAGGAGAGTTTGAGCAAGACGCGGGATTCTCTGGTAAGCAGGGTCGATGATCTGTTTCTTGGCAGGAAAGAGATTGATGCCAAGCTCTTGGATGAACTTGAAGAGATTTTAATTACAGCCGACCTCGGGGTTAATACAACTCTTGACCTGCTTGATGAAATCCGCTCCAAGGTGTCAAGACAGGAACTTAAAGACCCCCAGGCATTAAAGCTGGCCCTGAAGGAGAGGATTCTGACCTTCTTTGAAGGATATGATACGGCAGAAATGAAAATGCCTGAAAAAGGCCCTTTTGTTATTATGGTGGTCGGCGTTAACGGCGTCGGCAAGACAACCACGATTGGTAAAATAGCTAACAAGTTCGTGCGTTCCGGCCAGAGTGTTCTGCTGGTGGCTGCAGATACTTTCCGGGCTGCGGCTATTGAACAGTTAAAGGTGTGGGGTGAACGAGTGGGTGTGGATGTGGTTGCAAAAGAGTACGGGGCTGATCCCTCTTCAGTTATTTATGATGCCCTTGATTATGGAGCCTCCAGGGATTTTGATGTCATACTCATTGATACGGCCGGCCGGCTGCACACAAAGGTAAACCTGATGGAGGAACTCAAAAAGATTAAACGGGTGATCGATAAAAAAATGGCAGGCGCACCTCATGAAATTATGCTCATTCTTGATGCGACTACCGGGCAGAACAGTATCTCCCAGGCTAAACTTTTTAATGAGGCAGTAGGTCTTACCGGTCTGACCCTGACAAAGCTGGACGGTACCGCAAAGGGAGGCATTGTGGTGAATATTTCCCATGATTTTAATATACCCATCAGGTTTATAGGTATCGGTGAGAAACTTGAGGACTTGCGCGATTTTGATCCAAAGGAATTTATTGAAGCCCTTTTTGCAAATTGAAACACGGAAAAGATTTTTTTAAAACATGATCACTTCTGGCTATTAAACAATGGAATATCGACGACACGAACAGCCCGGTTGTGGCGGCTGCCTTCTTCTTATTCTCCTGCTGATTTTTATCACCGGCGGAGCCCCTTTGCTATTCGAGTTTCTCGGCCTGATTGTCTTTGGCGTTCTTTTCCTTATGTTCAGCGGCATAGCAGCTTTCTGGGCCTTCACTTTTTATATGAAGCGCCAGGTAAGTGCCTATGAGAAGTCCCAAACCGAAACCCACAACACGTTCGTCTTTCTGCTGGTTAATATCCTGGTCAAGATAGCACAGGTTGACGGGACGGTGACCAGGGATGAAGTCAAAACAATTCGACGTTTCTTTCAGTACAACCTGAATTATTCGCAGAACAAGCTTTACTGGGTCAAGGAATTGATCAAAGAGGCACTTGTCTCTACCGTAAGCATTGAATCACTGTTGCAGGAATTCAGGCAGAAGTTTGCCTATGAGCCCAGGCTTATATTATTGGAGTTGATCTACCAGGTCCTCTATTCCAATGATAAAGTGGCGGATGCAGAGTTACAGCTGGCCAGGAATATCGGGGAATATCTTGAAATTTCCACCTATGACCAGAGAAGTACTGAAGCAAAATATCAAGCCGGGTACAGGGGTGCGGCACAGGCTGAAGAAATTGGCGAGGATAAATATTATGCAATCCTTGGACTTTCCCCGGATGCCGGTTTTCCTGAAATCAAGGCGGCCTACCGTAAGCTGAGCATGAAATATCATCCGGATAAGGTCGGGCATCTTGGAGAGGAGTTTAAAGAAGTTGCTGAAGAAAAAATGAAAGAGATCAATAATGCCTATGAATATCTGAAAAGAAAATTTTCCCAGTAGCAGAAAAAGAAGAACCTGTACACCTGGAATTGGAAAATAGCCGCACTTTTGCTATAAGGATGATCAGGATGAATTTAATTTTGTGTCTCAGAATTTCCAGCATAATACTTTACTAAAACAAGAATCTACCGGAGGAAAAAATGGCCATTTCAAAAAAGATGAATGAATTTGCCCAAACTTCTTCCTGGATCCGCAAGATGTTTGAAGAGGGAGCCAGGCTGAAGGCAGAATTTGGAGCTGAAAATGTCTTTGATTTCAGTCTCGGAAACCCTGATCTGAGCCCGCCTCCAGAGTTTCAGAAAACACTTGTGGAACTCGCTCAAAAGGACAGTCCCGGTTCCCATGCCTATATGCCGAACGGAGGGTATCCCTTTGTCCGGGAAGCAGTGGCGGCCCGTATTTCAACTGAACAGGATGTAACGCTTTCTGCAGATGAAATGCTCATGACCTGCGGAGCTGCCGGAGGGCTTAATGTAACCTTAAAGGCCTTGCTTGACCCGGGAGATGAGGTAATTATCCTGGCTCCTTTTTTTGTGGAGTATAAGTTCTATGTCGACAATCATGGGGGGGTAAGCAAGGTGGTTTCCACTGACGATTCCTTTGATCTCGACCTGGGGGCTATTGAAGCAGCTGTCAACGAAAAAACCAAAGCAATCGTTATCAACAGCCCCAATAATCCGACAGGGCAGATCTATTCGCAGGAGTCCCTTGCCGCACTGGGAAAAGTACTGTCCACGGCTTCACAGAAATACTCCGGCACCATCTTTCTTATTGCTGATGAGCCCTACCGTAAGATAGTCTTTGATAACAATGATGTGCCGAGTATCATGCAGGCTTATCCCAACAGCATAGTGGTTTCCTCCTATTCAAAAGATCTCTCGCTTCCAGGGGAAAGGATCGGTTATATAGCTCTTCATCCTGAAATTGATGAAAAGCTGCCTCTGGCCGGGGCGCTCACCCTGGCAAACCGTATTCTGGGATTTGTAAATGCTCCTGCTTTGATGCAGCGCGTTGTAGCTGAATTGCAGGGTGCATCGGTTGATAACTCCATTTATACAAGACGGCGGGAGGTGTTTTGCAAAATTCTCGCAGATACCGGTTATGAATTTATGCCACCCAAGGGGGCATTCTATGTCTTTCCGAAATCCCCGATTGGAGACGACGTTGAGTTTGTCAGCAGGCTTCAGGATCAGAAAATCCTTGCCGTACCCGGAAAGGGCTTTGGAGCACCCGGATATTTCAGACTTGCTTTCTGTGTTGAAGACTCTGTCATAGAAAGGTCTGCAGAAGCTTTCCGCAAAGCCATGGAAAGTGTTAAGGAGTAGCGTGACACCTCATAACGGTAAAATTATGCCGGTGATTGATTTCAGGTGAGGGCGTATCTGTTGATATCCGTGGCGATGTTCACGTGACCATATTTTAGAAAATATACACATTTCTCCTCCAGTGTTTTGATGAGAATGCTGGAGAATCAAGTGTTAAAGCCTATATGCAAGAAGCCGAAGGACAGAGAATACTGATATGGGCGGTCGCAGTCTTCATTCTGGCTTTTTTACTCCGTTTCCTTCATATCGCTGCAATTTATAAAAACAGTCCTTTTTTTGAAATTTTCCCGGGTGATCTCGGTGGTTATGACCGCTGGGCCACCAGTATTGTCGAGTATGGCTGGCTGGGCAAAGATATCTTTTACCAGGATCCTCTTTATCCTTACTTTCTGGCATTTTTTTACAAGCTGATCGGGCGGGATTTTTTCTGGATTTATACAGTCCAGGC
>JAUXHH010000019.1 GCA_030621655.1 Desulfobacterales bacterium | reverse complement strand
CGTGGGCCAGGTAGAAAGCGCAGGCCATGCCGGCAGGGCCGGAGCCGACGATGGCAACTTTTTTGTCCTTTGGCATGGCGCAGGGCTTGAGCATGTTTTTATTGTTTGCCACCATCCAGTCCACCAGGTAGCGCTCCAGCATGCCAATGGCCACGGGATCGCCCTTTTTACCCCTGATGCAGGAGCCCTCGCACTGAAATTCGTGGGGACACACCCTGGAACAGACTGCGGGTATGGAATTGGTCTCCCGGTCAACCCAGTAACCTTCTTCGAACTTCCCTTCGCGTAGTAACTTGATGAACCCTGGAATATCGTTATGAATAGGACAGCCGTCTCTGCATTTCGGTTTTTTGCACTGCAGGCAGCGGTTGGCTTCCTTAATTGCGGTTTCTTCATCAAAACCGAAGGTCACCTCGTCAAAATTGGTAACCCGGTCTGCAACTGAGAGTTCTTTGGGGTACTGCCGTGGGATTGCTAGTCGTTCTTTTGGTTTCATTTCATCCTCCTCTAATGTTCCCTCTATTATTCCCTCTATTGGTGCTATAATTAAAAAAGGCCGCCCCTAAGGACGGCCTCTATTAAAATCATCTGACCTTGCCATTGCAAGTATATTTTGTCATTACTGACGTTGGGCAATTTTCAGTCTGGCCAAGGCTCTCTGCAGGGCAGCTTCAGCACGGGTTCTGTCAATTTTTGCCAGCTGTTCCTTGGTCTGCAATAGTCTTTTCTCTGCCCTTTCTTTAGCCTGGAGTGCACGGTCAACATCTATTTCATGGCCGCGTTCTGCAGATTCAACAAGAAAGGTGATCTTATTATTGGAAACCTCACAGAACCCGCCGCTGATCATCAGTTCCTTGTCGTTTCCGTCTTTCTTATAGTGGAGAGTGCCCACTTTTATGGTACTCAAAAAGGGCGCATGATTGGCCAGCACTCCAAATTCACCGGCAAAACCGGGAGCGGTGACAATATCAACTTCCTCGCTGACAATTGCTCCTTTTGGAGTAACCACTTCAAGATTAATTTTTTCAGCCATGTTTTTTCCTTACGTTCGCAATATCTATATGAGTTGCAACTTAGGCTTCAGCTTTTGCCTTAGCTGCCTTTTCAACGGCATCTTCTATGGTGCCCACCATATAGAAGGCATTTTCCGGCAGCTCGTCATGTTTGCCGTCGAGAATTTCCTTGAAACCGCGAACCGTATCACCAACTTTTACAAATTTACCATCCATGCCGGTGAAAACCTCGGCAACTGTAAATGGCTGGGACAGGAAACGCTGGATCTTACGGGCCCGGGTAACGGTGATCTGATCTTCCTCTGAGAGCTCATCCATACCCAGAATAGCGATAATATCCTGCAGCTCTTTATACTTCTGCAGGGTAACCTGTACACCGCGGGATACGTCATAATGCTCCTCACCAAGTACATTGGGATCCAGAATCCTGGAAGTAGAGTCAAGCGGATCCACAGCAGGATAGATTCCCAGCTCAACCAGCTGCCTGGAAAGAACAACAGTACCGTCAAGGTGGGCAAAGGTTGTAGCCGGAGCCGGGTCTGTCAAGTCATCGGCAGGGACATAAACACACTGGACAGCGGTAATAGAGCCCTTGGTTGTTGAGGTGATGCGCTCCTGCAATTCACCAAGGTCGGTACCAAGAGTAGGCTGGTAACCAACCGCAGAAGGAATACGGCCGAGCAGAGCGGAAACCTCGGAGCCTGCCTGGGTGAAACGGAAAATATTATCAATAAAGAGGAGAACGTCCTGTCCCTCTTCATCACGGAAGTACTCAGCTGCGCTCAAACCGGTCAAGCCGACTCGGGCCCGTGCCCCTGGAGGCTCTGTCATTTGGCCATACACCAGGGCAGCTTTGGGCAGAACGCCTGATTCCTTCATTTCATTGTACAGGTCGTTGCCCTCACGGGTGCGCTCACCAACACCACAGAACACAGAGATGCCACCATGATGCATGGCGATGTTGTTAACCATTTCCATCATAACAACGGTCTTACCGCAACCTGCACCACCGAAGAGTCCCATTTTGCCACCCCGGGGAAAGGGCACCAGCAGGTCAATAACTTTAATGCCTGTTTCCAGCACGTTAACCTCGGTGTCAAGCTCAGTAAAAGCAGGTGCCGGTTTGTGGATCGACCGATACTTGTCAGACTCAATCGGTCCCAGACCATCAACCGGACGACCGACAACATTCATGATCCTGCCCAGGGCATTCGGTCCACAGGGAATCATTATGGGGTTTCCTGTGTCCTTGGCATCCATGCCTCGAATCAGGCCGTCGGTCTGGTCCATGGCAATACAACGGACAACATTGTCGCCGAGATGCAGAGCAACTTCAATAATCAGATTGCCCTCCACGTCGTCGATTGCCGGGTTACTGACCGCAAGAGCGTTCATGATGGCAGGAAGTTTGCCGGGTTCAAACTCGACATCCACAACCGGACCGATTACCTGTACTATTTTTCCAACTGACTGTTCTGCGCTCATCTGAAATAAGCCTCCTCAGGGTGTATTATTTACCAAGAATATTCTTCTCGGTTTTATTCTTATCCTTTCAGGGCCTCTGCCCCACCAACAATATCCATAAGATCAGCAGTAATGCCTGCTTGTCTCGCTTTATTATAAAGAAGGGTCAGCTCATCTATCATGTCCTTACAGGCGCGAGTGGCATTATCCATGGCGGTCATTCTGGCCGCATGTTCACTGGCTCCTGTCTCCAGCATGGCATGATAGATCATGACGTTCATGTATAATGGCAGAAGCACATCCATAATTTCTGTAGGACTCGGCTCATAGATGTAATCCCCGGTTCCTTTACCTGCTTCAACTGCATCCTCAGATTCATTTACTTCTGGCTGTACAGGCAGAAGTGTTTCCATTGCAGGCCGTTGCACGGCAATACTCATGAATTTTCCATAAACTACATGGACTTTGTCGGCCTCACCAGCCAGGAAATTAGCAGCAACATCCTGGGCAATAGACCTGGCATTAAACATCTGGAAACTCCCCATGATGTCGGTATAGGCCTTCCTGATTTTTCCTGTTTTCTTGAAAAAGGCATTGCCTTTTTTGCCGACACAGACCAGTGAGACTTTTTTGCCTTCTGCCTCATATTGGGAGATGAGTTTTTCCGTTGCCTTGAAAATGTTTGAGTTGAAGCTGCCGCACAGTCCACGATCAGACGTTACAATTACAATTTCGACTGTCTGGACATCACGAACTTCCATGAGCGGAAACTGACCGCTTTCCATGTTGGCTGAAAGGCTGGTCATGGCCTGATTGAATTTTTCCGTATAGGGACGGAAATCTTCCATCTTCTGCTGGGCCCCGCGCAGCTTGGCAGCCGCAACCATATTCATGGCACTGGTAATCTGTGAAGTTTTCTTCACACCACCAATTTTTGTTTTTACATCCTTCAGACTTGCCATTGCTTTTTGCCTTTGTGCGTATTAGTTGAGGCCTTTCGAACTTGTGAATGATTCGTTGAATGCGGTCAGGGTCTTTGTCATCAACTCTTTAAGTTCACTGTCAATTTCCTCTTTTTCTTTTAAACCGTCAAAAACTGCCGGTGCGCTCTGTTCAATATAGGCATAGAGTTCCTTCTCATAATCACCCAGCATGTTTACCGGAATCGGATCAAGGAATCCCTCGGCGCCTGCAAAAAGGATGGTAACCTGTTTCTCCATGGACAATGGCGCGTATTGTGGCTGTTTGAGAACCTCAACAAGCCTTTCCCCGCGATTCAGTAACTGCTGGGTTGCCTTATCAAGATCAGAACCAAACTGGGCAAATGCTGCCAGCTCACGATATTGGGCCAGATCAAGGCGCAGAGAACCGGCGACCTGTTTCATGGCCTTTACCTGGGCAGCACCACCAACCCTGGAAACCGACAGGCCGACGTTAATGGCTGGGCGGATACCGGCGAAGAAAAGGTCCGGCTCAAGGTACACCTGGCCATCGGTAATGGAAATAACGTTTGTCGGAATATAGGCGGATACGTCACCTGCCTGTGTTTCAATGATCGGTAGAGCTGTAAGTGAACCGGCTCCTAACTCGTCATTTACCTTGGAGGAACGCTCCAGCAAACGAGAATGGTTAAAGAAAATATCACCGGGGTAAGCTTCACGTCCAGGCGGGCGGCGCAGAAGCAGGGAAAGCTGGCGGTAGGCAACAGCCTGTTTGGAAAGGTCGTCATAGATGATCAGGGCGTGCTGGCCATTATCCCTGAAGTATTCACCCATTGAGCATCCGGAATAGGGAGCAATGTACTGCAGCGGAGCAGGATCTGAAGCGCAGGCCGAAACGACAGTGGTGTATTCCATGGCACCATGCTTACGCAGGGTTTCAACCACAAGGGCGACCGTTGATTTTTTCTGGCCGATAGCAACGTAGATGCAATGCATATCGGTTTCTTTCTGGGCAATGATCGCATCGACGCACAGCGCTGTCTTGCCAATCTGGCGGTCGCCGATGATGAGTTCCCGCTGACCGCGGCCAACAGGAGTCATGGCGTCAACAGCCTTGCTGCCTGTGTAGCAGGGTTCATGCACTGATTTCCTGGCGATAACGCCGGGAGCAATTACTTCGATCTTCCGGGTTTCAGTTGTTTCAATGGGGCCCAGACCGTCAATCGGCAGTCCCACACCGTCGACTACGCGGCCTTCCATTGCCGGTCCCACAGGAACCTCGGCAATCTTGCCGGTACGCTTGACGGTGTCTCCCTCTTTAATGTGCTCTACGTCGCCAAGGATTGCGCAACCAACGTTGTCTGTTTCCAGGTTGAGTGCCAGGCCCAGGATACCGCCGGAGAACTCCAGGAGTTCCATGGCCATACAATTTCCAACACCATACACACGGGCAATACCGTCACCTACAGAGATAACTGTTCCTGTTTCACTCAGATCAACTTTTGTTTCATATTCCTTGATCTGCCCCTTAATAATTTGACTGATTTCTTCGGCTTTGATCTGCATTTTGCCTATTCACTCCCCTTTATGGATTCATTCAAACCCGCAAGTTGTGTTTTGATACTCCCGTCCATAACAAGATCTCCAACCTTGGCAACAATGCCGCCAATGATAGATGGATCAATCTCAGACGTGAGAATCACCTTTTTGCCTGTAATATTTTCCAGGGTAGTCTGCACTTTTGCCTGCAGTTCACCTGATATTTTTGATGCAGCGATAACGGTGCCGCGGCTTACATTCTGATCGGCGTCGACCAGAACCTGAAATTCAGTGGCTATTTCAGGTAAAATGTCAGCACGTTTTTTCTGGACAACCAGATTGAGAAAATTTCCCATGAACTGATCGGCCTGCAGTTCACTGATTAAATGTGCCATAACCTTTTCCCGCAGTTCCATGGGATATAAAGGGTTAGTCAGCCCATCCATGGCCTCGGGATATTCTTTCAGAAAATCACCGAGGACGTTAAGCGCCTCTCTGTACGCTTCACTTTTGTCTTCTTCCTGGCCCACAGCAAAGAGGGCCTTGGCATACCGTTTTGCTAGTATTGTCTGTCTCACTGGACTGTCCCTACTTTTGCAAGATAATCTTCAATCAATTTCACCTGATCAGCTTCCTGCAGGTTTTTCTTGATCAGTTCCTCAGCCATGACGACAGCCTGATTCGCAACTTCTTCACGCAGCTGAAGTTTTGCTTCAGCCAGTTCGTGCTGTATCGCCATTTCAGCTTGTCTCTTGATGTCTTCCGCAGCCCTGCTCGCTTCATCAATGATGCGAGATTTTTCTGTTTCGCCCTGGGCAATTGCGGATTGAATAATATCACTTACTTCCTGGTCTATGGATGCCAGTTTCTCTTCATAGGTTTGATAAGCACTGTCGGCTTCCACTTTGCGTTCTTCCAGGTCAGTGAATTGTTCCCTGATTGACTGCTGGCGGGCGCGAAGGCCGTTGGCTATGGGCTTTGTCAGTACCTTGATCAGGACTATCAGTAAAACGGCAAAGTTAAGAGTCCGCCAGAGAAGGTCCCACCATTTAGCAGTCGGGACTCCCCAGAAGGTAGGGCCGGCTTCAGCACCGCTGGAAGCATATACAAGGCTGGATGTAGCTATCAGGGCTATTACGGCAAGAGATATACAAACAATTTTTGACCATTTACAATTGCTGTTCATTTCTAGATGGACCTCCCCAATATTTTAGCAGCCATTTCAGAGGCGAAACCATCTATCTCGCCTGACAGCTGCTGCCGGGCATCGGTAAATTGTTTCTGGATTTCGCTCAGTTGGGCTGTTTTGCTTGCCGTGGCTTCCTGGCGGACTTCTGCCAGGGATTCGGCTGTTGATGCCTGGGCAGCACCCTTAGCCTTGTCAATTTCTTCTTTGGCCTTGCTTCTGGCGTCATTAAGCTTGCGGCTGATCTCTTCTTTTCTGAGCTCTGCATTTTTTGTGAAAGTATCGATGGCATTGGCAAGCTCGGCAACTTTTTCTTTTCTTTTTGCCAGGGTCGCTCGTACAGGCTTGTAAAGCACTGCGTTCATAACGACGATGAGGATCAGAATATTAATAATCTGAATAATGACGGTAATATCAATTGTAATCATTTCAAAGGGCTCCTTAATGTGCAGGTGCTTGCTGGTTGGTAAATTAAAGCCTTGTGAATGAATGCTCGTTCATAAATTTTATCAGCTTATCTAATGTATACTGAAGGGACTGTCAACTTTTTTTATCAATATTTTGATATGAAGTTCATCCAAATCAAGCTGACAAATAAAAAAACAGTATTTCTGTTTGCAGCTGCAAGTGTTTACTCTGGGATGGGAAGAGATGAATTAGCTGTATGATTTAAATAAAAAATGTAAAAATTACACGCAGAGAATTGTGAATACAATCTCTGCTTAAGAATATGAATGTAGATCCCGGATGGATCAGATTCGGAGGTATGAAAACTGAAAAAAGAGCGATCTCTCTGTTTTTTCTGCCGGAATATAGCCGCTGGCTCACTGATTCAGGACAATATCAAAAACAGCTCCTAAAGCATCGTTCAGTTTGTCAGGGTTTGGTCCGCCTGCCTGGGCCATATCAGGCCTTCCGCCGCCGCTGCCGCCAACCAGTGCTGAAACTTCCTTTATAATGTTTCCCGCCTTGTACGTACCGGTGAGGTCCTTGGTGACCATGGCCAGCAGAGCTGCTTTGCCCTGGTATTCTCCGCCTAAGACCACAATACCGCTGCCCAGTTTGTCCCTGATCTTGTCCCCCATTTCGCGCAGGGTTTTGGGAGAATCCAGGACAACACGGAATACCACCACCCTGATGTCGCCCACCATCTTCGCATTATTAATGATTCCATCGATGTCACCCAGGGTCAGTTTGGCCGTCAAGCGGCTTACCTCTTTCTCCAGTTCTTTTTGAGCACTTAGAAGTTTCTCGATTTTTGTGCCAAGGTTTTCTGCTGGAACTTTAAGAAGGGTGGCAAGTTCTGCCAGTTGCATTTCCCGGGACTGGAATATATTGATCGCTTCAGGGCCTGTGACAGCCTCAATACGCCGCACTCCTGCAGCAATGCTTGTTTCCCCGGTTATTTTCACAAGACCGATTTCTCCGGTGGCCCTGACATGGGTTCCGCCGCATAGCTCCTTGCTGAAATTGCCAATGGAAACCACCCGAACCTTGTCGCCGTATTTTTCACCGAAAAGGGCAACGGCCCCTGACTGAATCGCCTCCTCCTTCTCCAGCATTTCGGTATTGAGAGGGCTGTTTGCCCTGATTTCCTCATTGGCAAGCTTTTCGATCTTGATAAGCTCTTTCCGGGTAATGGGAGAGAAATGGGTAAAGTCAAAGCGCAGTCTTTCGGGGGTTACCAGTGAGCCCGATTGTTTAACATGGTCGCCCAGCACTGACTTCATGGCTGCATGCAGGATATGGGTGGCTGAGTGGTTAGAGGCGATTCTCTGGCGCCTGCCTTCCATTACTTTAAGCTCAACCTGGTCATCAATCGACAGGTCGCCCTCAATGATTTCTGCTTCATGTAATATGATGCCGTCAGCCACGACAACGGTATCTACAATTTTGGCTTTGCCGTTTGGACCGCTTACTTCCCCCTGGTCGCCTATCTGGCCTCCGGCTTCAGCATAAAATGGTGTTTCAGGACAGAAGATTGATACGGATTCTCCCTGGGTTGCCTTGAGTAGTGTCTCCCCGGCATGATCTATCAAGCCTTTTATGATAGAATTTTTCCGGTGGGTTTTGTAGCCGACAAATGCCGTTTTATGACCGTCATTGACAAGTTTTTTAACCCCTGCTGACATTAGAGCCAACGAGCCACCCTTCCAGGATTTTTTAGATTGGGTCCGCTGTTCTTCCATGGCCCTTGTAAAGCCCGGCTCATCAATGGTCAACTCCTGCTCAAGTGCGACATCCCTGACAATGTCCACTGGAAATCCATAGGTGTCATACAGTTTAAAGATGAAGTCTCCCGGAATAGAGGCGCCGCCTTCTTTCTGCAGCCTTTTTATTTCCGTATTGAGCATGACAAGACCATTGTCAAGAGTTTCACGGAACCGTTCCTCTTCGTTATGGACCACCTTGGCAAGAAGACCTGCAGCCTCTGAGAGATGCGGAAAGGCTTGGTGCATGTTTTTTACAACCTCTGCGGTAATTTCAGCCAGGAATGGCCGCTCAAGACCCAGGGAGCGGCCAAAGCGCACGGCCCTTCTCATTATGCGTCGCAGGACATACCCGCGGCCTTCGTTTGACGGCAGCATGCCGTCAGCCACCAGAAAAGCCGTGGCCCTGCAGTGATCTGCAATAACCTTCATTGCCGTATCTGCCCGTTTGTCTTCGCCGTATGGCTTGGAGCACAAAGTTGCAATGGCGCTGATAATAGGAGTAAATAGATCAGAGTCATAATTTGTCTGTTTGCCCTGCACGACAGCAGCGACCCTTTCAAGTCCCATACCCGTGTCAATACTTGGCTTCGGCAGAGGCGTCATCTTGCCGGTTTCATCCCGGTAAAACTGCATGAAGACCAGATTCCACAGTTCGAGGTAGCGGTCGCAGTCGCAGCCCATTTTACAGTCTGGCCTGCCACAGCCGACTTCCGGACCCTGGTCAATATGAATTTCAGAACATGGGCCGCAGGGACCGGTGTCACCCATGGCCCAGAAGTTGTCAGCTTCTCCAAGCCGAACTATCCGTCCTTTGGGCAGATCTTCAATTTTTTCCCAGAGAGAAAAGGCTTCTTCATCATCTTCAAAGACAGAGATCCAGAGTTTTTCTTTAGGAAGACCGAGGTCAACGGTTAGAAACTCCCAGGCCATTTGAATAGCCTCTTCTTTGAAGTAGTCACCAAAGGAAAAATTGCCGAGCATTTCGAAAAAGGTATGATGCCGTGCAGTATGGCCAACGTTTTCCAGGTCGTTGTGCTTGCCTCCGGCGCGTACGCAACGCTGACATGTTGTGGCCCTGGTGTAGTCTCTTTTTTCTTCACCCATGAAGACCCTTTTAAACTGAACCATGCCTGCATTGGTGAACAGCAAGGTCGGATCATCCTGGGGAACAAGGGATGAATCTTCAATTATCGTATGATTATTTTTTTTGAAAAATGTAAGGAATCTTTCACGGATTTCGTTGCCAGTCATAATATTACCCAGATTATTTTTTTAACGCTGTATTGAGCAAAGAGTTTTTATTTCAGATGGGGCAGCATTGCCTTGAAAGAAGGGCTTCCTGCCTTATGCAGTAATTCATAAATCGCCATTTCCGTAGGTCCGACAGTCATGCCAAGGGCCTGCATTCTGCTTAGTGCAAGCCTGGCATTTTCCTTTTCTCTGGAGGAGACTGCATCTGCAACCACCCAGGGTTGATAGCCCGCCTTGAGGGCTCCCATGGCAGTCTGGAATATGCAGATATGCGCCTCGGCCCCGGCCAGAAGGATAGTGTCAACAGACTTGGGCAGCGAGTTTATCGCCTTGTTAACAGCAGGACTTGCAAAAGCATTGAACTCGATTTTGTCTATACAGGGAACATCCTCAACCAACTCTTCCAATTCCGGCACATAAGGCCCAAGGCCCTTCTTGTATTGCGTTGTTGCCAGGATAGGAATCTCCAGCGTTTTAGCGCAGTGAATAAGGAGGCTGGTATTGCGCACCACCCTTTCAGCCTTGTAAATCGCGGCCATAAGTCGTTCCTGCGGATCAACGATCATGAGGCAACAGCGTTGCGGAGTCAACAGGTCAAAGTTTTTTTGCATAACAATTCAATATATCCCTTGCACTTACTTTATCAAGGGTATTTTAATATGATGCAGTAAAATAAACACGCTGGATAATTCTGGCAAGATTTATCACACATATATTGAAAGGTATGCGGGTTAGGTCTTGCCCAAAGAGCAGATTGTTGGCATCATAAATGCCTGGATTTTTAGAGATGGTTGGGCTTATTTATTGTATATCAATCCCGGACAATTTCCATAAGGAACTGTGCAAAAATGCTTCAAGACGAGATCATTGATTTTTTTCAGAATGTTTTGCCTTTTAACCGGCTTTCCCGAGAAGCTCTGGGGGATATGGTCAGTGATATTGCCATGGAGTATTATCCCGAAGGGGAGCAAATATTAAAGCAGGACGGCCCTCCAAGCGAATTTCTCGGTGTCATCAAAAAAGGGGGTGTAAAAGTCTATCAAATTTCAGATACAGATGATGAGGTTATCATCGACCTGAGAGGCGAAGGAGAGCATTTCGGCATGCTTTCACTTATCAGTGATGATCGTTCCAGGAATAATGTCGTCACCATAGAAGATACAATATGTTATCAGGTTCCCAAAAAAACAGTCCTTGCCGTGCTGCAGAATAATCCTGCTGTGAATGAATATTTTCTCAAGTCATTTTTTATCGGGCTTCTTGATAAGACCTATGAGGAAACCCGCAAAAGGTACACCGGCGGGACGACCGGCGAGCAGCTGCTTTTCAGTACAAAAGTCAAGGAAATTGTACGCACAGAGCCCCAAACAATTTCCCCTGATATTTCCATCCAGCAGGCCGCAATTGTAATGGCCAAGCACAAAATCAGTTCACTGGTTGTCGTTGATTCCACAGGAATGGCTGTCGGCATGGTCACGGATCGTGATTTCCGGGAAAAAGTTGTTGCCGAGGCTGAGGATGTGCTGAATCCGGTCAGAGTCATTATGAATACCCCTCTTATTACCATAGATTCAGAGGATAACTGTTTTGAAGCACTGCTGAGAATGATCCGGCACAGGATCCATCATATACTGGTAATGGAAGGAAGAAAGCTCAAGGGCATGCTGACCAATCACGATTTTATGCTTTTCCAGGGCTCATCTCCCACCATTCTTGTTAAGGAAATAGGCAATATAAGGTCTATTGAGGAATTGCAGGATACTGCGCCGAAATTTTACAAGGCGGTTTCTTCTCTTCTGCGTCATGGTGCCAGGACACATAATATTACAGGCTTGATTACAGAGTTGACCGAAAAGATCACGAATACCGTTATTGATATTTTCGAAGAGGAAAATGGCGAGCCTCCTATAAATTATACTCTGTTTTATTATGGTGGAGCAGGAAGACACGAACTTACTCTCAGTTTCAGGGTCGACATGGGAATAGTTTACAGTGATGGTGCCTCTGCCCAACTGCAGGCGGAAGTTGACAATTATTTTAAACTGCTGGCAGCAGCACTTAACAGCTCAATGCTTGCATGTGACCTCACAGGCAAGAAGCAATGCATCAGGATGGATAATATTCAAGGGGCTTCTCTCTGGCAGGAACAGTTTAGCAAGTGGGGCACCGGAGCCGGCACCGGGCGTGAAACAGGTTTTTTTGATATGAGAGCTATCAGGGGGGATCACAAAAGAGTTGATTCACTCCGGCAATATCTCATCAATCGGGCGGGACAATATAAAGGACTGATGGAAGCCATTGCAGCAGATACGCTGCAGATCAGGCCGCCCTTGGCATTTTTTAAGGATTTTGTTGTAGAAAAGAGCGGGGAGCATGAAAATAAGCTGAATCTCTATGAAAAAGGCATAAAACCCCTGGCAGACTGTGCCAGAATATATGGTCTTGAAAAAGGGATAACCCGCCGTTCAACACTTGGGCGTCTTCATGAACTGAAATCAAGGCATGGCTTTAGGGTGGCTGAAGATATGACACAGGCATTCGGTTACCTGAATGGGCTGTTGATCAACAGCCAGCTGCGCCAGGCGGAAAATGGTGAAAAGCCCGGCAATTTCATTAACCCGGACATCTTCACCATTTTTGAGAGGAAAACCCTGAAGGAATCATTTCAGTTTACTGCAAGGCTTTATGAAGATATTGAAGCAAACTACTGGAGTGGCAAGGTGCTGCCGTGAGTTCACTGTTCAGGAAAATACTGGGCCGACCACCAAGTGCAGAACTCCCTGATTGGCTTAAGAGCCAGCAGAACCTGAAGAAAAGTTTTGACCCGAAATGCTCAATCGGCCAGGTTAATTTTGTAGCATTTGACACTGAGTTGACCGGGCTTGACTTTAAGCAGGACGCCATTATTTCCATAGGTGCTGTCAAGCTGAGAGGAACAACAATTCTGCCGGCCAAGACCTTTTACCGGCTTGTCAAGCCCGAGTGCGAATTGAAACGCAAGAGTGTTGTAGTCCATGAGCTGACCCATTCTGACCTGGAATGCGCAGAGGATATACTTGATGTTGTAGGTGACTTTGTGAAATTTGCAGGCAATGCAGTGTTCATTGGTCATTTCGTTCACATTGACCTGAATTTCGTTAATAAGGTCCTGCAGCAAAACTTCGGTGTTTCTTTGAAAAATTCTGCCATGGATACCGCAACCCTGCATGACTGGCTGTATGAAAATGACTCGCATTTTGCCAGACATTACAAGGGTATGACCACTAAGTCCGATCTGTTTTCCATGGCCAGGAAATACGGGGTGGAGGGGGGTAAGGCGCATAATGCCTTCAGCGACGCCTATATAACGGCTCAACTTTTTCAGCGCTTTGTGTCTTTTCTCCCGGAGTGCGGGATTAAAACCCTTAAAGACCTTCTCAAAATCGCTCGGCCATAGCCCGGGTTTCTTCCATGAGAAGGCTTGTCAAGTAGTCCGACGTGGCGGACCACCTTTTTCTCGCAAACCCGTTAACGTCACGCTTCCATTCGCATTCTATTTTGAGCTTAGCCATAAGCTCGATGCATTGTAAATTCCGTCGTGGAAGCTGCAACCTCACAAACGGTCTCTTAATAGTCATTGGCTGATGACGGACCGGAGAAACTCACGCAGTCTTCTGGACGGGACGTTCTATAAAGGGTTTTTCTCAAAAATAAACTTTTCCTTCCTCTGGAACAAACCTCTCTTTATTCCTGCCGTTTTGTGTACCTCAAGTTATTTATGCTGCCTTTGCCATTGTTCGTTGTTGGGGTTTATAAAAAGGATCGTACACCTCACCGTTCTGCCAGAGACGATGCAATAGTACGGAAAGTTTCCTGGCCACCGCCACCACGGCTCGTCGTTTCGCGTTTTTACCGCCCCGGGCCGCCAATCGAAGACCAAATCTTCTTAAATTACAGTCCTCGCCAAATGGACCGAGAATATACTGGGCTGAGCTGACCAGCAACCTCCGTAAATACGGGTTGCCGGCCTTGGTTATCCGGAGTTGTTTGTCGATCTCGCCAGACTGATCACGACGAGGAGTCAGGCCAAGGAAACTTCCAACTTGACGGCTTTTGTCAAACCGTCCCGGATCCTCCAGGGTCAGAATGAAGGCCAGGGACGTCAAAGGGCCTACTCCTTTTATAGCCCGTAACAGCTCGGTCTCCGGATATCGCTCTTTACTTGTTTGTTCTATTTGCCTGTCGAACTCTTTTATCTGAGACGTTATCTGCTCGATGATTCCCAATACCGGTTTGAGAGTATCATGTAACTCTGCGGGCAGATGTTCGCCGGCCTGCCGGTGAAAACTCTCTGTACTGCAGCTTGGCAGGCGAGTTCCCAGCGCCTTGACACTGCCACGGACATGATTGATCAGGCTTGATCGGTTCTTCACCAGGATATCCCTGGCTTGGAGCAGTTCCAGATCGATCTGGAACTGCTCGCCCCGGTGGTTGATCGGGTACAGCAAACCAGGGTCAAACCGGGCAATCCTTGCCAGCATCTCCGCATCGCGGCCATCCGATTTATGATTACTCTCCCAGATGGCACGCAGTTTACGGGGATTGCCGACGAGAACTTTGCATCCCATTGCAGACAACTGTCTGCTGATCCACGGAGAGTGAGTGCCGGCCTCAAGTGCTACTGTTGATCCTTTGTATTTCGAGAAAAATATCCGTAACGACTCTGCGGTATTGTCAATTGTATCATTGTTCATTGAGCAACCTGTCTTATCAAGAACACACACAACATTTTTTTTATCGCCTAAATCCATTCCGATTGTTATACTTTTCATGGCTGGTTCTCCTCCTTTTTTGCAGCATTATGACTGCGTTAGTAGTTGAGCGTGATTATATCACAGCTCGCGAGAACCAGCCTTCTCATCTTACCTCACAAGTCGAGACGCCGGATAGACAAAATGTAAGG
>JAUXHH010000169.1 GCA_030621655.1 Desulfobacterales bacterium | reverse complement strand
AGTTGCTGCAGACTGTGAGGGCCTCCTGGAATAAGGCTGCAAAGATGCGGGGCCTTTTCACTTACTTCGTTGAAATGTTCAAGGGTAAGATCTACTTTAGCTTCATGGGCTATGGCCGGCACATGCAGGACAGTGTTTGTGGAGCAGCCCAGGGCCATATCAACAGCCATGGCATTTTCGAATGCTTCGGCAGTTGCGATATCACGTGGGCAAATGTTTTTATCAAGAAGGTCCAAGACTGCCATACCTGCCTGTTTAGCCAGACGGATACGGGCAGCGGCAACAGCCGGGATGGTGCCGTTACCCGGTAAGCCCAGGCCAATAGCCTCGGTAAGGCAGTTCATGGAATTGGCTGTGAACATGCCGGCACAGGAGCCGCAACCCGGGCAGGCTGAATCTTCCAGTTCACAGAGTTCCTCCTCTGTCATGGTGTTTGCTTTCACCCGCCCTACGCCTTCAAAAACACTGACCAGATGAACATCCTTACCTTGGAAACGACCGGTCAGCATGGGGCCGCCGCTGACCATTATGGACGGGATATTAACCCGCAGCATGGCCATGAGCATTCCAGGTGTTACCTTGTCGCAGTTCGGGATCGTCACCAGTCCGTCAAAGGGATGAGCCTGGACCATGATTTCCACAGAATCGGCAATAATCTCGCGGCTGGCCAGGGAGTATTTCATGCCGGTATGGTTCATGGCAATACCGTCGCATACCCCAATAGTGCCAAACGCTATGGGAGTACCACCGGCCATCCTGACTCCAGTCTTAACAGCTTCAAGTATCTTATCCAGATGGATATGCCCCGGGATGATTTCATTATGGGCATGAGCTATACCGATGAGAGGACGGCTTATCTCTTCATTAGTGTATCCCATCGCTTTCATCAAGGAGCGATGGGGGGCTCTTTCAATTCCTTTTTTCATGAGGTCGCTTCGCATGGTAATTTCCCTGATTTCCCTGTTGATTTTGGATTGCGTGAACGTATGATGTCAGTGGAAGAATCTACGCATAGCGCCGGCGGGTGTCAAGGAAAATGAACACTTCATAATTGAGGCGAAATATTCGTTTTTCATTGGTATGCTTAGTGCTGCAGCCAGATTAGCCTTGATTATCAGTATGGTATGCTTTAGTTTATGTATTTTATGAATTAATTCGGCTAGTTTTTAAGAATAATAATCTGGTTCAGCCACCTAATACTGGACAACTGACTGCATTTAGTATATGAAACATTTATTTGGCCCTGTTTTTTCACGACGCCTGGGGCTTTCCCAGGGCATTGATCTCCTGCCGCCGAAAACCTGCAATTTTAATTGTATATATTGTGAAATCAATAGAGCGCCCCAGTTATCCTGTGAACGGGGTGAGCATGTTCCTACTGATATAATAATTGCCGAAATTGACGGGCTGCTGGAGGATGAAGAGCGTGTCCGGGATCTTGATGTTTTTACCATTACAGCATCTGGTGAACCAACGCTGCATACAGGTATAGGCAGAATAATCAGGCATCTCAAGGAGAAGACAGATAAGCCGGTGGCCATTCTGACAAATGGTTCCCAGTTGCATCTAAAGGAAGTTCGTGAGGATCTGAGTCGAGCTGATATCGTTATTCCTTCCCTTGATGCAGCCAGGCCGGAAAGCTTCAGGAAAGTTAATCGGCCCGCTGAATGCAGTGCTGATCTTGATACTATTATTAAGGGTATTGCCCAGTTCAGCCAAGAATTTACCGGAGAAATATGGCTGGAGATTCTGCTTGTTGAAAACATAAATGATACCATTGAGGATATTGCGGCATTAAAAAATGCCATTGAAAGGATCAGGCCAACGCGTGTACAGTTGAACACGGTAGCCCGGCCTCCCTACGAGTCATTTGCAAAGCCCCTGACCAGGAAGAGGATGGAGGAGGTCAAGGAGGAGATTGAAAAAGGGTATGCAGGGCATGTTGATATCCTGGCTGGAAGTAAAGAAACCGAGGTCACTGACAAAGGTAAGGGAAGAAATGGCTCTTCAGAGAAGATATCTCTGGAGAGTATGGAAAGTGAAATAATTGAAATGGTGTTGCGTCGACCTTGCACGACTCTGGATATTGCAGGCACATTGAATCTGGAAACTGAGCGTGCCTCTCAAATTCTTCAAAATTTGGCAAACCGGGGTGACTTGATCGCTACAATACATGGCGGGAAAAAGTATTTTAGGACACCAAAAGGACAAAAAACAGAGAATGAGTAAAATTGTAGATAATTTGCTGGACAAATTGGACCAGTTTAAAAGGAAAGTTATGACAGATACAGAAGTAGTGGATGATAATCCGGAAGAATCTTCCAATGACATTGAAGTCAATGAGGAAACGGTTGATTCAAAGGAAAGTGACAGCGTGGATGCCGGCGTGAAGGCTGAACGTAAATCGCCGGGTCGGCCCAGAAGAAGAAAACCCAGGGCAAAAGCAAAAACAAAGGATGCGTCAACCTCAAAAGAAACGGTTCAGAAATCATCAAAAAAGAAAAGCAGCAGTGAAGTGAAAAGTGAAAAAAACACCCAAAAAACTGAGAAGAAAGATCCGGTAACAAAGTTGCTTATCAATGCTGAAGAACCTGAAGAATGCAGGATAGCCCTTATTGAAGATGGCCGGGTTGAATCATTTCATGTGACAACCGTTGTTCATGAACAGACCAAGGGCAATATTTACAAGGGGCGCGTTACTGCCATTGAACCAAACCTGCAGGTGGCCTTTATTGATATCGGCACGGATAAGAACGGTTTCCTGCCTTTCAGCGAAATTCACCCGGAATATTATACCTGTGATAAGTCAGCGCAAAAGCACTGGAAGGAATTGCATATTCAGGATGTAATCAAGAAGGGCCAGGAAATACTCGTGCAGGTAGTCAAAGAGACTTCCGGCACCAAGGGCGCAAGTATCACAACCTATCTTTCTCTGCCCGGACGTTTTCTGGTATTGATGCCCGGCAGTGACAGCCATGGAATTTCCAGAAAGATTGAAAATGAGGAGGAAAGGGCCAAGTTGCGCACCACGATGAATTCTTTAAACATACCGGAGGGGATAGGCTATATCATCCGGACTGCCAGCAAGGATATCACGAAAACAGCACTGAATAAGGATCTGCGTTACCTGTTGAGGTTATGGGATGAGACCAAAAAACGTGGCCAAACAGCCATACCTCCGGCTCTGATATACAAGGATCAGGATATAATAGCCAAGGTCCTGCGCGACTACTACAGTACCGATATCCAGGAAATCCTGGTGGATACCAAGGAAACACAGAAGCAGGTGATAGATTTTCTTAAATTGCTGCCCTCCAAGCAGCGCAAGACAACGGTGCGACTGCACCAAGGATCGCGTCCTATTTTCAATCAGTACGGGGTTGAGGATCAGATTGAACAGATTTATCAGCCGGTGGTCAAACTGCCTGCAGGGGGGTCAATAGTGATCAACCCGACCGAAGCCCTTGTGGCAATTGATGTAAACTCGGGACGTACAGCCAAAGACAAGAATTTTGCTGAAACTATTTTTCTGGCAAATATGGAAGCGGCATCTGAACTTGCCCGGCAGCTCCGGTTGCGGGATCTCGGTGGTCTTATCGTGGTGGACTTCATAGATATGCGGAATGCACGACATATCAGAGAGGTGCAAAAGGAGGTCAAGGCAAGCATGAAGCGGGACAGGGCGAAAGTTGATATCAGCCGAATCTCCCGATTCGGACTCATGCAGATATCACGCCAGAAGCTTGGAAGGCCAATAGAAATGGGAAGTTACCACGTCTGTGAATATTGTCAGGGGCGTGGAGTCACCCGTTCGGTCGAGACCCAGTCTCTTTCCTATTTGCGCCGGATCCAGACCGGAATAAGTCGCAAGAATGTTGTAGGGGTTACCTGCCGGCTGCCTGTAAAAGTTTCTCAGTACCTGCTCAATAATAAGCGGGAAGAGTTGCTGGAGATGGAAAATAAATACGAAGCAGTGATCATGATCGAGCCGGCACCGGAAATGGCGCCTGCAGACAACCATATAGAATTTACAAGAGGGGAAAATCCCAACAATAAGTGATCTGTTGGAGAATTTCCCCCTCTGTTTTTTACAGAAGAACACTCTTGTGGATTGGTATATTTTAGAGTATAAAAGCACGCAATAAATCAATGCGCCAGTAGCTCAGTTGGATAGAGTGCCGGACTACGAATCCGTAGGTCGCAGGTTCGAATCCTGCCGGGCGTATAATGGGCCGTTAGCTCAGCTGGGAGAGCAGCAGACTCTTAATCTGCGGGTCGTAGGTTCGATCCCTACACGGCTCATATTTTTAAAG
>JAUXHH010000064.1 GCA_030621655.1 Desulfobacterales bacterium | reverse complement strand
CTTGTAGTACTTTGCTTCCATTGTTTCTATTTTCTGTTGTAACTCCTTATATCCCTCAATCATCTGGCGAAGCTTGGTAAAGATACGCATGATTTCAATGTTAACCTGGATGGCCCTTTTGCCGTTAAGGACACTGGATAGCATAGCTACACCCTGCTCTGTAAAGGCCATGGGCAGGTATCTCAGACCGCCCCTGTTTGAGGTGCCAATTTGGCACCTCAAGTTTCTAACCTCTTGATTTTTCAATATAAACATGAAATCTTCCGGAAACCGATCAATATTTCGGCGGACAGCTCTTTTTAGCTGTCGTAATGGGGTCGGGTCTCCGTTTGACCTTTCTTCGTCTCTGCTGTGAAGCAGTTTCTCGTTAATCAGATTTCCGCCTCCAGTATCATGCCCAAAAATGGATTTCGCATATAATTTGCCGAGATCTTGCGCGACGCAATATTCTTTAGATGATATAGGCGTTACGCTGTTTTCCTGAAAACGCTTGACACCCTGCAACTCCTTCGTTAATATCCATGTAAAATAGAAACTGGTGTTTTCGATATGCATGGATATTTGCCAAGGGCGGCAGAGACAGAAATAATTCAATCCCTTAGTCGATCACCGGCTGTGGCCATTCTCGGCCCACGCCAGTGCGGCAAATCAACTCTGGCCAAGGCGTTGCTGCAGGAATACCCTGCTGTCTATCTGGACCTGCAGGATCGGGTTGACCGCAACAAGCTTATCGAGCCGGAGCTTTTTTTTGACCGCTATCGCGACAAACTCATCTGCCTGGACGAAATTCAATTACTGCCCGAATTTTTCCAGGTACTGCGTTCGGAAATCGACCGGGACCGGCGGCC
Organism: Desulfobacterales bacterium; assembly: GCA_030621655.1. Classification (GTDB taxonomy): domain Bacteria; phylum Desulfobacterota; class Desulfobulbia; order Desulfobulbales; family BM004; genus BM004. Next base: position 7,564 of record JAUXHH010000064.1, on the reverse strand, counting down.
CGGCCGTTTCCTGATCCTGGGCTCGGCCTCGCGCGACCTTATCAGACAGTCAACAGAATCCCTGGCCGGACGGATCGCATATCTTGATCTCACCCCGTTTCTGCTGCATGAGCTTGCCGGTGTTTCCGTATGGCAGGATCATTGGTTGCGGGGCGGTTTCCCGGAAAGCGTCCTGGCGGTCGACGATCATGACAGTTTTGCCTGGCGGCTTGACTTCATCCGAACTTTTATGGAACGGGATATCCCCGGCCTGGGGTTGAATATCCCCGTGCCGGTGATTGAGAGGTTGTGGCGGCTGCTGGCGCATTATCACAGCCAGACCGTCAACTACAATAAATTTGCTGCGGCGGCGGATCTGTCTATTCCCACCCTGAAAAAATATCTTGCCGTCCTGGAGCAGACATATATGGTCCGGCTGTTGCCGCCGGCCGAAACAAACCTCAAGAAACGGTTGATCAAATCGCCGAAGATCTATCTGCGCGACTCCGGCATTCTGCATGGGCTCCTGGATGTGGAAGGTTATGATTCCCTTCTGGCCAATCCGGCAGCCGGCCCGTCGTGGGAAGGATTTGTGCTTGAAAATCTCATTGCCGCCCATCCCCGTTGGCGTTCCTCTTTTGTAAGAACTTCCAATGGCGCGGAAATAGATCTTCTTCTGGAACGGTCCGGGCGGCGCCATCTCTTTGAATGTAAGCTGTCAAAGGCGCCGAAACCCTCGCGCGGCTTTCATGAACTGGTGGAGGACATCCAACCCGAAAGCGCCTGGGTTGTTGCCCCGGTCGATGAGATGTATGAGATAAGAAAGAATATTATGGTCTGTCCGCCAACAAAAATTATGCTGCCGGAAGGGTGACAAGGTCCTATGGCTAGTATTTGATAATGGGGTCGGACCAAGTAATAAACATGGATGCCCCCATCATCTTTTTTGCCCATAAGGAAATTGCTGACAAATCGTTCCTTTTAGAGTATATTTTCTATTTTAACGGGCCGCACTCGTGCGGTCCGTTTTTTTTACGCCTCGTGCGGTTATCAATATCAGAATACAGGTATTCCATTGAGCAATAGAATTAAAAAAGAAAGACTGCGGCGCCGCACTTTCGGCATCATCAGTCATCCGGATGCCGGTAAAACCACCCTGACGGAGAAGCTCCTGCTTTTCGGTGGAGCCATACAGATGGCAGGGGCTGTAAAATCAAGAAAAACCAGCAATCACGCGGTCAGCGACTGGATGTCCATTGAACAGGAACGCGGCATCTCGGTCACCTCTTCAGTTATGAAGTTCAACTATCGCGATTGTGAAATCAACCTGCTGGACACTCCGGGCCACCAGGACTTTTCCGAGGACACCTACCGGGTCCTCACCGCGGTGGACAGTGCCCTGATGGTTATCGACAATGCCAAGGGGGTCGAAACACAGACCATGAAACTGATGGAGGTCTGCCGCATGCGCAACACCCCAATCATAACCTTTATCAATAAACTTGACCGTGAGGGTCTTGAACCGCTGGACATCCTGGCCGATATAGAAGACAAGCTGCAGATTGAATGTACACCGCTTTCCTGGCCCATTGGCATGGGCAAGGATTTCAAGGGTGTTTACAGCATTCACCAGCGGCAGTTGCATCTTTTTTCACCGAGCCAGTCTACCCGGACAGAGGACGGCATTCTGGTCAAGGATATCAATGATCCTGTACTTGACGATCTGCTTGGCCGGCAGGCAGATACACTGCGGGAAGATATTGAGCTTCTTGAAGGGGCGGCCAACCCTTTTGAGCACAAGGAATACCTCAAGGCCGGCCAGACACCCGTCTTTTTTGGCAGCGCTGTGAACAACTTCGGGGTCAGGGAAATGCTCGACGCCATTGTTGAACTTGCCCCGCCACCCGGTCCCCGGACCACGACGGACCGGATTGTCTCACCGGATGAAAAAGCCTTTTCCGGTTTCGCCTTCAAGATCCAGGCAAACATGAATCCGGCCCATCGGGACAGAATAGCCTTTTTTCGAATTTGCTCCGGAAAATTCAGTCGCGGCATGAAAGTTGCCCATCACCGTCTCGGCAAGGAAGTGAACCTGTCAAATGCAACGATCTTTATGGCCCAGGACCGGAGCAATGTTGAAGAGGCCTACCCTGGAGACATCATCGGCATCCACAATCACGGCACCATTAAAATCGGCGATACATTCACCGAAAAAGAACCGCTCAAATTCACCGGCATCCCCAACTTCGCGCCGGAACATTTTCGCAGGGTGCTTCTTAAAAACCCCCTGAAGGCCAAGCAACTCAACAAGGGACTGGAGCAGATGGCCGAAGAGGGAGCCGTACAGCTTTTCAAACCGCTCATGGGCAGTAATTATATTCTTGGGGCAGTCGGCGTCCTGCAGTTCGACGTCGTAATGGCCCGGCTGCAAGCAGAATATGGTGTCGAAACTACCATAGAGCCGGTGAAGTACTCTACGGCACGGTGGATTCATAACAACGACCGCAAAAAACTTGACGAGTTTAAAAACAAAAACCAGGCTGACCTCGCAGTTGATGCCGAAGGCCACCTTACCTTTCTCGCCATCAACCAATTTTGGCTTGAACGGAGCATGGAAAAATTTCCGGAAATCTCTTACCGGAAAACCCGGGAATACAATTAGAAACAATTCCGGGGACACCATACTTTTCTAAATGCAAAATTTAAAATGTAAAATGTAGAATAAAAACCGGGACAGATTTATTTTATTCCCACTACCTTCACTCCCACTCAACAGGATTAACCCTGTAAAAACCATAAAGTTCTTCATAGAGCTCAGGATGCTCTTTCCTGAGCTGGGCCGGCTTTTCAAAAAAAGTCTCTGTGGCCACCGCAAAAAACTCCGCCGGGTTGGTAGCGCCATATGCATCCATCACACTTTTCCGACCTTTTGCTGTTTTCCTTCTGAGAAGCTCATACTCCTTTGAAAAAACCTGGCCCCAGGCTGAATAGGCGGAACGACTCGCAAGGACCGGGGCACCATCGGCCGCACCGTAATGCTGGTCCAGCTGGTGGGCGAATTCATGCATGGTTACATTATGACCGTCGTTAAAGTTTGCAGCTCCATGCTTGACACTGTCCCAGGCCAGAACAACCGCGCCGCTTTGCCACGATTCGCCAAGACGGACTGAAGCTTGCTGTGACTGCCCTCTGATGGTGGGTCGTGTGCCTGCCACATAGGTGCTTGGATAAACCAGGATGGAATAGAGGTTGGGGTAATATTGTACCTTGCGGTTTAAGAGCAGCATGCAGGCCTGGGCCGCAATGGTCACCTTTATTTCATCGGTGAGGGTAAGCCCTCCGCACCCTTCAAAGGATTTTTCCGCCATAAATATCCTGGTTGCATCTTGCAGTTGCTGGAGCAGATCCGGAGGAAGATTGCCATAGGGAGGCAGATTCTTTTTGAGAATAGCATCCCATGCAGGGGGAAAGGGAGTGGAGAGGAGGAGCCGCCTTTTTTGCTGACGCCGAAATCCTTTGATGAAAAACCAGGCCCAGACAGAGAGCCCCACTACCATAAATAGAATGAAAAGTTTCATGGGGAAAAAGAGTACACATTTATTTATCAAGGTAAAAGGAGAAAGGTGAAAGGATAAAAGTGAGGAGTGAGGGGAACTGCAATTATAAATTATAAATTATGAGTTTTGAATTTTGAATTAAGGAAGAAAGGCACAGAAGGGAAAAGATAAAAAATTAAAACCCAATCTTCTGTTTCGGCTTCTCCTCCTCTTTCAACATCTGTTTTATCGCCTCAAAAACCACCCGGAACTGCCGGTCGGATTTTGCTTCCATTGCCTCAATCTTCTTTTCCAAATCCCTATGCCCTGAAAGCATCTGCTTAAACTGGCTGAATATCCTCATAATCTGGATATTGACCTGGATGGCCCGATCACTTTTCAGCACACTGGATAACATGGCTACGCCCTGTTCAGTGAATGCCATTGGTAAATACTTAGAATGTTTGCCCTTTCCCTCTAAGGTCGCAAATTGCGACCTTAGAAATGATTCTTCTTTAAAAGTTAATCTGAACATGAAATCTTCCGGAAACCGCTTAATATTTCTGCGCACCTGTTCCTTGAGCCGTTTTGTCTCTACCCCATAGAGCTCAGCCAGGTCACGGTCCAGCATGACCATTTTAAATTTAAAATTAAAAATGGAGAATTGAGAATGAAAAACTATTTTTTCTTTAAATTGGTTTTTGTCTTCTTGATTATTGTAATAAAAATTGCTGTTAGCTCTTTTGATTCCTGAAGTAAGTCAGATAATTTTTCCTTTGGAAGGATGCCACCTTCAACCAACAGATCAAACCAATACGTTGTTTCATCAAGCTCCTTGAGACAATCTCCCATCTTGGCAATAAACTCTGCCTTTGATCTGCCTTGAGAGGCTTCTCGATAATTTGCACCAACCGAGGTTCCGGAACGAAGAACCTGTTTGCCCAGAACCTGGGCTTCCATTGATCTTGGCAGAGACGAATACATTTTTATTATTCTCAAGGCAAAAAATTTTGTCCGATTTTTAAGATCTTTCTTGTTCTGCATTTCCATTCTCCATTTCCATTCTCCATTTCCCTTTTTACATTCTCCATTTTCTTTCAATCGTCGTCTCGTTTTGCATGATGACAATTTTACATTCTCCATTCTCCATTTTACATTTAACAAGACAAGCTCCAACCCTAAGAAAATGATAGGGAATGGACCGGGTATGGATAAGAATTCAGCAGACACCATAGTTAATTTTTAAATTATATTGTTGTCAGGTCTTGTATTGACACAATTACAAATGTAAAGTCTTGCACGGTTCAAGATCTGACCCTATTTTTGTTTTTTACGGAATTCTGTCGGGATATAATCCATGGGACTGCTCAACCTGCTGCTTAAAGATCCACTTGCTTTCATCATCATTGCCATACCGCTCATGTATGCCGTTATTTTTCATGAATTGGCGCATGGCTGGGTAGCCTATCGCCTGGGTGATCCGACCGCCAAGGCAATGGGCCGTCTCACCATCAATCCGCTCAAGCACCTCGACCCTATGGGCACCCTCATGCTGTTTATTTTCGGCTTTGGCTGGGCAAAGCCGGTGCCTGTGAATTTCAACCAATTGCGCGACAAACGCATGGGGATGATACTGGTCTCTGCCGCAGGGGTCATAACGAACATGCTCCTGGCGTTTTGTGCTCTTTTTTTGTATCAGCTGCTGTCTCCTTCACCGTCAGGTATAGCGGCACAGCTACTCTATTATTTTGCCCGGATCAACATCATCCTGGCCGCTTTTAACCTGATCCCGCTGCCGCCCCTCGACGGGTCGAAAATTCTGATGGGCTTTGCACCCCCAAGCGTCCAGAAATCCCTTTTCCGTCTTGAGCGGTATGGCTTAATAATTATCATCGCGTTACTGTACCTCGGTGTTCTGGAACCGGTAATCCGCTTTATCGAATCGGTAATCCTGACGCTTATCAAACTGTTGCTGCCCTGAATTAAATGTAGAATGAAAAATGCAGAATGAAAAAAGTGAAAGGCACAGGAAAAAACTACAATTCTAAATTTTGAATTTCAAAAGAGGGAGACAATTTATGGAACGCATTGACCTGACAGAAAAAGCGAGCTTTTCGGAACAGTTTGCACCCCAGATATTAAAGGTGTCGCCCAACTATAAGATCCCCCTGATCTGCATGAAACCGGGGCAGGAGATCCCGCCCCACGACAGCGGCACAGGTGTCTTTTACATTGTCAGCGGTAAAGGTGTAATGACTGTCGATGGGCAGGAAGTCGAAGTCCAGGCAGGGAACATGATATTTGTCGACAAAGGAGAGTCGCGGGGAATCAGGGCAACAGAAACCATGGTGGCCTTCGCCGTTCATGTTATCTGAATTTGAGAAGATACTCCGGTACATAATACTTTTTAAAATTTTGAATTTTGAATTTACAAAAACGATACATAATGGCAGGAAGCTTTATCGATGGCAGCGGCGATCCTGTGCGCCGTAATGTCTTCCTTGCAGTGAAGGACAGCATCATTGCAGCCATTGGCCCGGCAGCCGACCTTCCCCTCAATGACGGGGCTGCAATCGATGATCTTTCGCACTGTACCATTGTGCCGCCGCTGGTTGACTGCAGCGTCTCCCTGGCGCGGTCTCCCTCCGTGGATGAGAAGGTACGGAGGGACATGGAGGAGGGTGGAATTGCGAAAAAAACAGCCCTGGTTGCGCAGCATATCCGCTACTGCCATTCACACGGAGTGCTGGGTTTGGCTGACAGCGATAAGACTATCGGCCTGGGGGAACATTTGCAGGAGGTGATGCAGCAGGAAAACATCATTGACATCCGGACAGCAGGCTCTGATTTTCTCAGGATCGTTTATTCCGCCAATATCGGCGACGAAGAAACCCCTGATTCCCGGCTTAACCGGGAAAACCTTTGCAGTATCCTGCAGCAGAAAGGCGAAAAAAAGGCGGTGGTGGTGGCCAACGGGCAGCAACGGGTAAAGGAAACGCTTGAGGCGGGATGCGATGCCATTGAACAGGGATACGGTATGGGCGAAGACAATCTCCGGAAAATGGCGGACATGGATGTGCTGTGGATTCCCAGTGTGCTCAAGGCCAAAAACGGTATGCAAGGTTCGGCCAGCGGCGGGGATGTGATGTGCCGTTTTTCCATGCGTTATGTAGCGCCGGGAAAACCGGATCCCGGCGCCGAAGCTTTCTGGAAAAAGATGCTCGCCGAACAATTGGCGCAACTGCGTCTGGCAAGAAAATTGGGCATAAAAACCGCTGTGGGAACTGGAGCCGGAAATGTCGGCATACTCCATGGCGAGTCGGTGGTCGAGGAGATAAAACTATTCATCAAGGCAGGCTATTCCCTTGAGGAAGCCATCCGGTGCGCCTCGGATAATGGGGCAAAATTCTTCGGCATGGAGAACCTGGGTGCACTGACTGTGGGGCGGAAAGCAACATTTCTGGTTGCCAGGGGTACGGTGCCGCAGCTGCCGAGAAAACTGTCCTATCTTGAGAACATCTATGTTGACGGCGCTCCGAGCAAGAATTTTTAAATGGAGAATGGAGAATGTAAAATTGACTGAGGACTTCGCATCGATCTTCCACACCATGAAAGAGTGCTTTCGCAAAGATAGGTGAGGTGAGTGCAATTGCTTAAAGATAGAATAATATGATTTCAATTCGCAGTTATAAACGCCGCGAAGGTCGCATGATTCCATCGCGAAAACTCGCCCTGGATGAATTGTGGCTGGATTACGGCATCACGGAGCAGGGACCATTGGACCTGCATGGACTGTTTGGACGGCAGGCACCATGTCATCTGGAGATTGGCTTTGGCATGGGAGAGGCTCTGCTGGAGATGGCGCGTAAACATCCGGAAAACAATTACCTGGGTGTTGATGTATATCTGCCCGGTGTAGGTCAATTATTGCTGGGTATACGGGAAATGGAAATTACCAATGTCCGGATAGACCGGCGGGACGCTATGGAAGTCCTGGCGCTTCTGCCTGCCGGAAGTCTTGCGCGGGTTTCCCTGTTTTTCCCCGACCC
>JAUXHH010000241.1 GCA_030621655.1 Desulfobacterales bacterium | reverse complement strand
GTTGCATAGGCTTGATGAGAAAGACTGGCTGCGTATATTACGAAAACTTGGCATCAGATAGTGCTGGAAATGGCTAATTCTTCCAATCTCATTTCGGGTGAAAATCTATTAGAAACTTCAAATTACAAGATTTTTTTATGCAACATCAATTTTTTCAGTACCCAGAGCTTCCAGTACCTTATACCAGGTCTTTACCCAGTCCCCAGCCCCTAGTACCCACGGCCAAGCATTTCCTGTGTACTTTGCACCTGATTTCTAAGCCTTTCACCTTTAACCTTTAACCTATTTTTTTATTTTCCCCATTGGCTGCTTGACACCGTTGTGATATTGGGCTATATAATCCGTTTCGTTTTTAATCGGAATTACAGTTGCTTCCAATAGGAAGATTTAAATAAAACAGTATCGCATTAAAGAAATATATTCAGGAGGAATTTGAGTTGGCTAATCATAAGTCTGCATTAAAAAGAAATCGCCAGAGTCTTGTACGCCGTGACCGTAACCGGGCGAACCGGACCAAGGTAAAGACAGCGGTGAAAAAAATTGATACCGCTATAGAAGTTGAAGGCTCAGTGGAAAAGGCCCAGGAAGCACTGCTTGCTGCTGTACCTATTATTGAAAGAGCTGCAGTAAAAGGGGCATTTCATAAAAAGACCGCCTCCAGAAAGGTTTCAAGACTCACCAAGAGGGTAAATAATTTTGCCGGAAGCAAGGAGTCTGCTGCCTGATATGGATTGCGACTTAGGGGTCGCCCGGAAAAAAGAAGTTAATGTATATATAAAGCCATGGGATTTTTTTATTCCCATGGCTTTTTTTGTTTTGTAGTTTTATTCTACAACGTAAATATCCATGCATAAACCTGACCTTGAAACATTCAAAAATCTGGCTGAAGAAGCGGAGTTGGTTCCTGTCTACCGGGAAATACTAGCAGATCTCGATACGCCGCTTACCATTTTTGCCAAGGTGGCTTCAGAGGATTCCCATGCCTTTCTGTTTGAAAGTCTGGAGGGGGGAGAGAAGTGGGGGAGATATTCGTTTATCGGCTTTGATCCTCTCATGACCTTTACAAGTTTCCAGGAGCATATGGAGATCAGAAGGGATGATACGATTGAAACATGCACTGGAAACCCCCTGCAGGAATTGAGAAATCTGCTTGCCTCCTTCAAGGCTCACCAGGCAGAGTCGCTTCCCCGGTTTTTTGGAGGGCTGGTGGGATATCTTGGCTATGATATGGTCAAGTTTATGGAGAGACTGCCGGATAGGCATACACCACTTGATCTGCCTGACAGTTCTTTTATGGTGCCGAGAACTGTATTGATCCATGACAGCTTCAAGCAGAAACTCCTGATTGTTAACTGTGTCGAACTCAAAAAGGGCGATGATCCTGTAGAGCTGTATAACAAGGCATGCAGCCGGATTGATGAGGTGGCTAAACGTCTGAAACAACCTATGCCCTATGAGTTTGTTGAGAGTCGATCCGGAGATCATGAACATGAATTTTCATCTAATATGGATGAGAAAAGTTTTAAGGAAATGGTGCAAACTGCCAAAGAGTATATTTTGGCAGGGGACATTATCCAGGTTGTTCTTTCGCAGCGCTTTCATACTGAAACAGACCTGTCTCCCTTTGCACTTTACCGGGCTCTGCGGCATATAAATCCAAGTCCGTACCTGTTTTACCTCCAACTGGGAAATGTCATCCAGATAGGATCGTCACCTGAAATACTGGTCAGGCTTGAAAATAATGAGATAGAATTGCGGCCCATCGCAGGCACGAGACATCGGGGTGAAACAGATGCAGAGGATAAAGCACTGGAAGAGGAGCTTCTGGCTGATCCCAAGGAGAGAGCCGAGCATCTCATGCTGGTTGATCTGGGACGTAATGATGCCGGCAGGGTAGCCAAACCGGGCTCAGTGGAGGTTCGGGATCTGCTGCTTGTCGAGCGCTACAGTCATGTTATGCATATAGTTTCCGGGGTTCATGGGCTGCTGGCAGATGACAGGGATCAGTTTGATGTCTTGTCAGCCTGTTTCCCGGCCGGAACGGTAAGTGGTGCCCCGAAAATAAGGGCAATGGAGATAATTGAAGAATTGGAGCCGGAACGACGCGGGCCTTATGCAGGCGCGGTAGGTTATTTCGGTTTTTCAGGCAACATGGATTTCTGTATCACTATTCGCACTTTTGTTATGAGTGGAAGAGATCTTTGGATTCAAGCCGGGGCCGGCATAGTAGCGGATTCAGACCCTGGGAAAGAGTTTGAGGAAACGCTGAATAAAGCCAGAGGCTTGAGGCGTGCCGTTGAACTGGCTGAAAAAGGGCTTTAATTATGATTGTCATAATCGATAACTACGATTCTTTTACCTATAATATTGTCCAGACCATTGGTGGCCTGGGAGCTGAGGTAAAGGTATTCAGGAATGATACGGTGGATGTCCCTTTTATTGAAGCACTGAAGCCTGACCGTCTGTTGATCTCACCCGGTCCCTGCACACCCTCCAAGGCAGGGATTTCCATTGAGGCAATTCGTTATTTCGCCGGAAAAATTCCAATTCTTGGTGTCTGCCTTGGACACCAGTCAGTTGGTGAGGCTTTTGGTGGAGAGACTATACGGGCCACACGCCTCATGCACGGCAAGACCAGTCCTGTCAGCCATGATGGCAAAGGAGTGTTCACCAACCTGCCAAACCCCTTTGAAGCCATGCGCTATCATTCCCTGATAACCAGTGAGACAACTCTGCCTGACTGTCTTGAAATTACAGCAAAGTCAGACCAGGGTGAACTCATGGGGTTGCGTCACAGGGAACTCCCGATCGAAGGAGTCCAGTTCCATCCTGAATCCATCATGACTCCGGATGGAATTGAACTGTTGAAAAATTTCTTAGATAGTAATTATGAAAGTTTGTTGCGCTAGGCGACTTCCAAATTTATTGAATCTACGGCGTTATCGGCTGTTCCGCATACTAGTGTATAGCGAAACAGCCTCTGCCTTGTATCTCCAGCAAATTTGAAAGTCGCTTAAGTTTATTATAATTTAGGATTCGATATTATTAAATAGAGAGGAAAATAATGATAAGGGAAGCCATTAGCAGGGTAATAGAGCGAAAAGA
>JAUXHH010000088.1 GCA_030621655.1 Desulfobacterales bacterium | reverse complement strand
TTGCAACGCGGCAACCCATGCGTGCTCCGGCTAATGCGGCCTCGCATCCAGCATGGCCACCACCGATCACCAGAATATCGTATTCATTATCCAAATAAGACATGGTTGATGTGTTATTTTTTTACAAGTTCCCCTGTGTAGTTCCAGCGTAAAAGGGAAAGAGTGTAGTTCCAGCGTAAAAGGGAAAGAGATTAATCTGAGATTTTGGATTTCAGGTCAGGTTTTGTTTCAGGCTTACTGGCATCCCAAATTCTGCTTTCTTTGCCGGTCGCGGTTACATTTTCATATATTCCGTCATCCCGCTTTACCAGTTTGGTGAAACCAAGATTTTTGAGGTCGCTGTTTCCTTTCGGCGTATTGATTGAAACAAGAGAAATGAGCCTTTTTACTTTCTCGCCGCAGTAAGGGCAATGGGAGAATTTATCACTGTATATTGATTGTTTCAGCTCAAAACTCTTACCGTGCTCGCATCCTTCACCGAGGTGCTCGTATTCATATATGGGCATTGTTGGTTTCCTTGCTTCGATTATGTATATTGCAACGCAAAATAAGGGGATCAGCAATATTAATATTTAGTATACTATCAATCAGAGTCAACCCTCTAAATCTTAAAGTCGACAAACGAGTAGATTTTGAGAGGAGAACATATCATTCTATCATAGGAGATTTTTATTTGACACCCTTATTTTTCTATGGTTATATCCCCTATTTATTGCTTTTTAGGGAAATATCGGTCTGCCCCTGCAAAGAACCTTACACAGAGAGGACTACAGCGATTACTTGCTAGACAGTTCGCAGGGGCTGCATATATAATTTTGAAAATAAGAGACGTTTAAGGAAAAAGTTATGAAGAGAACATTTCAACCCAGCAACATCAAACGGAAAAGAACCCATGGCTTTCGCCTGCGTATGAAAACAAAGGCGGGCAGGACAATTATTAATAATAGAAGAGCCAAGGGACGAAAAAGGTTAAGCGCTTGATAGGGTCGCCTGGCTATCTTTATGGATACCAGGTGTCCCGTTAATGGACAGGGCCGGCCTAAGCTGTTAAGCCATGAACCCCCTCTCGCTACCCAAGACCTATCTACTGAGGAAAAAAAGCGAATACGATAATGTTTACCTGCGTGGTAAACGGGTACACGGGGAAAATTTCAGTCTGATTCTGCTACCAAACAATCTAGAGCACAACCGGCTTGGGATCAGTATTCATGGGCAGTTCAAGGGCGCGGCAAAGAGAAACAGGATTAAGAGAATCATCAGGGAATTCTTCCGTTTAGACAGACGTTTCCTTCAGGAAAAGAGTTCCAGAAGTTGTGAGTTACCTTCCATGGATATAGTTATTACGGTGCGGAAAGGTTTTAATCTGGAAAAGCCGGCAGATTTTGCAGCCGCTGTCAGCAGCCTGCCGGGTTAAAGCAGGCTGTCTTTTCTGTAGAAAAAACTGTTGCCGTTTAACGCTTTATAACCAAAGGAAATAGAGCGACTGGGAAGAACTGATGTAGGAAAAAGTAAATTTATGAAAGATTTTCTGCAGAAATGCAGCACTCATTTTTTTCTTTCCCTGATCAGGGCATATCAACTCCTGATTTCCCCCCTGCTTCCCCCTACATGCCGCTTTACGCCCACCTGTTCCCAGTATGCCATTGATGCTATCAAATGCCATGGTGTCATTCGGGGTTCTTTCATGGCCCTGTGGCGAATTTTGCGCTGCCATCCCTTTAGTGATGGCGGCTATGACCCGGTTAAATAAACCTGAACCCGTTCTGCCAGGAACGGCAAGCAACTGCACTGACCATTTGAAGGTCGAAAAGGAATAGTAATGGATAATTATAGAGCTATATTGGCAATTGTTCTGGCCTTTTTCATTCTGCTTGGCTATCAGTACTTCTATGTTGGGACTGAACAGGAACAGCCCGTAGTTGAAGAAACAGTTGAGGTGCAACAGCCAAAAGTCCCTGTTCAGGAAGTGCAACCTCAACCCGTTCCAGCCACAATTGTTTCCGCAGATCAAGCGGTAGAATTTGAGCAACCGGTAAAATTTGAAGATCCGGCAAGCCTTCCAAGCCAGGCGGGGAAGGATATTGTTGTTGAGACAGGTGCCTTTACTGCGGTCATAACGGAAACCGGCGGCGGAATTAAAAGTTTTAAACTCAACCACTTCAATGAAACAACAGATGCAGACTCTGACCGAAAAGAGTTGATCAGCACAGAATCTTTTACAGAACTCCCCCTTTATTTTTCCTGGGGTGTAGATCCCAGCCGGGCCCAAATTCCTTTATTTGCCTCTGATAAGGAAACGCTTAAGGTTGAAGCCGGCGAAAGCCAGACTCTGACCATGACGGCCAAACTGTCCTCCGGTCTGCAGGTAACCAGACGATTGGTTTTTGATCCGGACAGCTACCTGATCAAAATGTCAGTTGATATTTACAATTTTTCCGAGACGGCTCTGCAGGGCTCTCCTTACATGAGTCTTACCAATCTCCCTTTTGGTGCAGCTGCCCAGCGCTATTTCTTTTCCGGTCCGGCTGCTTTGATTGACGGCAAACTGGAGGAGATCAAGCCCAGTGCCCTTGAAGAGGCAAGCAAAACCCTGAAGGGAAATATTACCTGGGCTGCTTACGAAGGGACATATTTCATGACCGGCGTTATACCGGAAGAAAATGAAGGTATATCATTAAAGCTGTCAGCAGAAGGAGAGAAGATCAGGACCCTGCTTATCGGCATAGAGGATATTATCCCTGCAAAGGGACATCTTCAGTATAATTATCAGGTTTACTTTGGGCCCAAAAAAATGGCGATCCTCAAAGAGGTCGGACACGATCTAGAGCGGATTGTCAATTTTGGCTGGTTTGATAAGCTTGCCAGGCCCGCCTTGTATCTGTTGAATTTTTTCTACAGCTATGTAGGTAATTATGGAATTTCCATTATACTGGTCACTATTCTGATTAAGCTCCTGTTTTGGCCCATTGCCCAGAAAGGGTTGAAATCAATGAAGAATATGCAGAAGATTCAGCCCAAAATGGCAAAGCTTAAGGAAAAGTATAAAAACGATAAGACCCGCCTTAACGAGGAAATGATGATCCTGTATAAAACCTACAAGGTCAATCCCGTTGGCGGCTGTCTGCCGATGTTATTGCAGCTGCCGGTGTTTTTTGCACTTTATAAGGTGCTGCTCCAGGCTATAGAACTCAGGCATGCTCCGTTTATGCTCTGGATCACTGACCTTTCTGCTCCGGACCGCCTCATGATAGGAGTAGACATTCCGTATCTGGGAGGCTTGCCGGTTCTCACCCTTCTGATGGGCGGCTCCATGTTCCTGCAGCAGAGGATGACCCCGGCCCCGGCAGACCCGACCCAGGCCAAGATCATGATGTTTCTGCCCGTGATCTTTACCTTTATGTTCCTGAATTTTGCTTCCGGACTGGTGTTGTACTGGCTTGTAAACAACCTGTTGTCCATTGGCCAGCAGTATCTGATCAACAAGAAGGCCGCGGCATAAAATTAAGTATTCGGGCGAGACTATGAAGCAGCGTAGTGAGCCGATTGAATAAGCGCGAGGAGTAAAATGCCTTTAGATAAAAAAAATGAATTTGAGGGAAAAGACGTCGCTGATGCTATCAGCAAGGCATGCAAATCCCTTAATGTTCCACAGGAAAATCTTGATATTGAGGTGTTGACTACAGGCACTTCAGGAATTTTTGGTCTTTGCAGGCAGAAGACCCGTCTTCGGGTATCTGTAAAGAAAGAATACAGGCAGAAAACTGAAGAAAAGCCATCTAAAAGACCAGCTAAAGCCAAAAGTGAAAAAACAGAGATCATTGAAAAAAAGAAGAGGGCTTCTTCGAGAGAGCAAAAGAAAGAGGACAGGCCGGAATCTTCTGCAAAGGTTCAAGATATAGCAAGAGAACCCAAAAAAGACTTTCAGGTGGGCCCGGAGTTGCTGGCAAAAGTTGAAGTTGATATAAGCCGTCTCTTGGAGTTGATGGCTTCTCCGTCCGAGGTTTCTGTCTCCAGTTCTCAGGAAAATGTAAATGTCCTGATTAAGGGGGAGCATGTTGATGAGATAGTTGCGGAAAACGGCAAAATACTTGACAGTCTGCAATATTTACTCAGGAAAATGATCGGTAAAAGTTTTACCGAGAAGGCCATAATCACCTTGGATGCGGGAGATTTCAGGGCCAAGCGCAACGAAGAGCTGAAGCAGCTTGGACTTCAATTTGCCGCCGAGGTCAAGAAAAGTGATAAAACCCGGTCAATTCCATCCCTGAATCCCTCTGAACGCCGAGTTGTTCATATTGCTCTGCAGGACGATAAGGATATCCGCAGCAGGAGCGTTGGAGAAGGACTTTTTAAGAAAGTATTGATCTACCGTCCGGGGAAAGGTAAGAAAAGACCTCCCAGAAGACGGAAGGGCACCAGGAATAAGAAGTAAGTTGAGTTAAGAGCCACTGTATTTTTCCAATTTTCGTCGTCATCGTCCGTCCAGCATAGACTTTCTATAGCTGAACGGACTCTTCCTAGAACCTTGAAAAAATATAATGGCTTATTGGGTTTAGAGGTTTAATTTACAGAAGAAACTGACAGATTTTTAATCCCATTTAAAGCCTTGATTCTGATTCATT
This sequence comes from Desulfobacterales bacterium, assembly GCA_030621655.1. Taxonomy (GTDB): domain Bacteria; phylum Desulfobacterota; class Desulfobulbia; order Desulfobulbales; family BM004; genus BM004. The sequence goes on along the minus strand of JAUXHH010000088.1, from coordinate 2,175 downwards.
AAAGCTAACTGCTTATGGATCCAGAAAGTGAAATTTATAAAAAAAGTTGATTCGTTGAGTCTATCAGGTCAAACCCCACCTGCAGGCAGCTCGGAAGAAACCATTGCTGCAATAGCTACTCCGCCAGGTCCCGGCGGCATAGGTATCATCCGCATCAGCGGACCATTATCTCTCCATATTTTTCAGAAAATATTTTTACCTCGCCATAAAACAAAACCGCAGGATTATGAAAGCCACCGGATGTATTATGGCTGGATTATAGATCCTGACAGCGGATCTCCGGTTGATGAAGTGCTGGCTGTCTTTATGCGGGCTCCCAATACCTACACCCGTGAGGATGTGGTCGAGATCCAGTGTCATGGGAGCTATCTGGTCCTCCAGGAAATCCTGAACATCATAACTGCAAGTGGTGCTCGCCTGGCAGAACCGGGTGAATTTACCAAGAGGGCTTTTTTGAACGGTCGTCTTGATCTTACCCAGGCAGAGACTGTTGTCGATCTTATTGGGGCAAGAACAAACGAAGCCCGCTCAATGGCGGTTGGGCAGCTGCAGGGCAGGCTCTATGAAAAGGTCTCGTCAATCCAGGAAAAACTTGTGGCCATGAGAGCTATTATGGAGGTTGCCATAGATTTCCCCGAAGACGAAACCGATATTCTGGATCATGCTGATCTGAAGAAGCAACTCAAAGATGAGATTGAAGAGCCGCTGATTGAACTCATTGCCAGGGCTGACGAGGGCAAGATCTTCCGGGAAGGCATCAGTGCAGTGATCCTGGGACGACCGAATGTCGGAAAATCAAGCCTGTTGAATACCCTGTTGGAGGAAGACAGAGCCCTGGTCACCCCTGTTCCCGGCACAACCCGTGACACCATAGAGGAGTTTGTCAATATCAAGGGTATGCCGGTTCGTATTGTTGATACTGCAGGGATCAGACACACCAACGAGACGGTTGAGGAAATGGGCATTCAGCGGGCACGAGCCAAGCTTGCAGATGCGGAACTGGTACTCTTTATGCTTGATGCCACTGAGCCTCTGGCCGAGGAGGACCGGGCTCTTTATAGCAGCGTAAAGGAAAACAGCAAGAAACAGAAGATGCTGCTGGTTTTAAACAAGATTGACATTGCGCCTGGAGTCTCACCTGAGCAGTACAGTACAGCCCTGGGAAACGAACCGCTGGTTTCTATATCAGCCAAAGAGCATACCGGGATCTTGGAACTCAAAGATATGGTTTTTTCTTTAATTACAGGAAGCAGGAAAGGACCGGGGTGGGATCCGGGAGCGGCAGTCGTCCCAAATGTGCGGCATAAGGGTGCACTTAAAAAGGGGTTGGAAGCATGCCGCAGGGTCGAAAAGGGATTGGAAGCAGATGTCTCCCCCGACCTCCTGGCAATTGATCTGCAGTCAGCCCTTGGCTACCTTGGTGATATTGTTGGCGAGACTACAACCGAAGATGTGCTGGATATGATATTTGAGCAGTTCTGTATCGGTAAGTAAAGTATAATTACTAATTTTTTAGGCACTCACAGAATTGAAACATATAAGATGTTATATTCAGTGATCGGGAACTTCTCAATGTGACAATAAGTTGCAGTTGTATTCAATTTCTGAAAGTTACTATTGATGCTGTCAATCTTGAATGAAATGTTCTCCTGCTCTGATTTTGATGAATAGCAGAAACCTCAACTCTGCTAATGCTCTGCATATGAAATGCCCCCCCCGATAAAACAGGGGGTAATGGCCTACTCTTTTCTACTTGACACTGTCAGACATATCAGCAGTAATATGGACTTTGATATATAATAAAAGGGGAAACCGCTTTGGTTTCCCCTTTTAGATTTTTTTGCAGTGCGACCGCACTATTGCATCAGCTTCAGCCACTGCCTCCAGCAGGTTTCTTTTGTGGAGCCTCTTTTGCAGTCGTGTTTTCATCCACTTCGGTGCCACCTGCACCGGCTTTTTCACCGCTTCAAGCCGTGGCACAACCGGTCATTGAGAGACCGGCACCTGCAATCAAAGTGACAATGCTCAAGCTAGCCAAAAGCTTCTTCAACTCTTTTTTGTCCATCTCAACCCTCTTTTATTATAGGTTAATAGAAACAACACTGAATCCAAGGATCAGAATGACCTCTTCATCGGAAAATACTTCCGCAAGAGGTTTACTTACAACAAAGAATA
>JAUXHH010000189.1 GCA_030621655.1 Desulfobacterales bacterium | reverse complement strand
GTTAAAATTAGGAATAGGCATGTATTCATATACACCTTCAACGAAACTATAACCTTCTGTTATTCCAGAAGAATAATTGCATAATAATTAAATGTATCATCAGTATTCTGAGCAACAGGCGTACTTATTCCCAAGTTTTTAAGGGTGCCGATCAAGTCGATGGAAAACGCTTCAATGGGCGGCCGCCTTTCCTTGGGAAACCGGCAGGTCTCGGGATATGTGCATTTCTTGCAAAGTGCACAGGAACCGCTGACCAAACTTATTGCCTTGTCATATCCTTGAAGAAAAAGCTGGCGTTCGATTCCGACAACTTCTTTCCAGGAACGAACCTGCTCCGCCCGTCTCTTGGCATTATTCAGGTAGAAATCTTTGCACTGACGGCTGCCGATTAAAAGCAAAGCCTGTGAATATTCCTGCAGAACAGCCCGGACTTTTTCCAGGTCAGGACTGGCCGGAGGACAGCACCAGTTGGTATTGTATTGCGAACAGCCGAACTGACATTTGAGATGGACCCACTCGGCTACATCAATTTTTTCAATGGGAAAAGGTATAATTTTTTCAAGGCCGTAGGTCCTATGCCTTTCCAGCAGACTGCGCAAAAGCTGATCGGAAATGCGTTTATTGCTCCTGAAAGATGGGGCCTTTTTATTGCAATTATCAGGAAACACTACGATTTCCCCTTTTTTCATGGTCGACGCCTTCATGTTGCGTCCTTCTTTTCATGCTGCATAAAACTGATGCACGCATCCCGTGGCAAAGCCAATCCCAGCGCCACCTCGGCTGCCTTCAAAACTGCCACTGGAATCGGGCAGGTAAGGTGACAGCCCGCCAGTTCCGCAGCTTTGAATACCGGATTTCTGGTGTGCGGCGTAAAAATAATACTCACCGTAACTTCCTTAAGATTTTCGGCCATTTTTTGAATCAATTCGCACTGCGAACCTGTTATCTTAACGATCGCGCGCTGCTTGTCCTGCCGTCTGGCTTCCACCTGGCAGAGAAAACCGCAAATACCCGGTTCTACAGAGATACGAATAGTTTCCATGTTTAGTTCAAGTCCCTCATGTGTCCTGATTAATTTCACTCTTCATTTTCTTACTGCAGAAATCATTCCGGCAGCACCGGACCTTTTGGGCCCTGGTTCAGGATATAATCCGGCACAACACCTTCAAGATTCGGAAATTTATCCGTCATGTGAGGTAGTTGCATGGCTTCCATGAAATCCTGTTCAAAAGTCGGCTCCACGGTCAGTTCCAGGTACTCAACATTTCGGGAGCACCAGTTAGCTTCAACCCTCTTCTGGACGTTTAAAAGCGCAGCGCGGCAACCGTCTCCGGCGGCATTGCCGACACCGTGAATGTTCTCCACCTTGCAGTCGGGGAAGAGACCCATAACCAGGGCTTTTGTCCGGTCGACATGAGTTCCAAACGCTCCGGCAATTTTCACCTTATCGACCTTCTCAACACCCATCCGTTTCATCATCAGCTTGCAACCGGCATACAGCGCACCCTTTGCCAACTGAATCTGCCGCACATCTTTCTGGGTAATGACAATATCTTTGCCGATGCTTGATTCTTCTTTAAAGGCCAGAATAAATTCAGGTTGCCTGGTATCCTCGTTTTTACGGAAGCGTGGATGCCCCTTCAGGGCTTTCTTGTTAAAAACGCCTGTCTTGGTAATGACCCCAGAGCTGTAAAGCTCAGCCAGCACATCAAGAATACCTGAACCGCAGATTCCCTTGGCCTTCATTTCCTCAGGTTTTGAAAATTTACGAGTAGCTTCCCGGCCGATGACCTTATAGTCAACCTCATGGGTTTCCGGATCAATCTCAATCCGTTCAATGGCGCCCGGAGCAGCCCGCATGCCAAAGGCAAGCTGAGCGCCTTCCATGGCCGGACCGGTGGCACACGATGAAGAAATAAGTTTATGCCTGTTTCCCAGTACCAGTTCGCCATTGGTGCCGATATCGATAATAAGCTGGGTCTCGTCATGCTTATAGGGTTCCTCGGCTATAAGAACACCGACATTGTCACCGCCGACAAAACCGGCTTCATTGGGAAGTACAAAGACATATGAGGAAGGATTGATATTTAATTTCAGATCCCGGGCTCTAATATCAAGGCTATGGTGGATGACTGGCGGAAAGGGGGCAAGACCGACGTACTCCGGATTGAGGCCGAGAAGGATATGATTCATGGCGGTGTTAAAGCCGATGGTAATGTCTTCAATATCTTCTTTCGTTAGACGAAGATACGTCTTGCCCTCTTCAAGCACTTCAATAAATTCATCAGGTCCTTTTTCACCCTTTTTCTTCTTCACTTTCTTTTTCGGTGGGTGTGTATCAGCTATTGCTTTGCCAATCAGGTCGTTCAACCCTTCGATAATATCGTCACTCATCCTCTGCAGACCGTCCGGCGTGGTCATGCTGAACGTAATCCGCGCCATGACATCTTCACCGTATTTGCACTGCGGATTCATGAGCGAGGAGGTGGTGATAACCTCCATGGTTTGCAGGTTGCACAAATAGCCGGCACATGTTGTGGTGCCGACATCGATCGCTATACCGTAGGAGGCCTCAACCCGTCCTGGTTTTACCCGTATAATTTCCTTATTGTTCCAGACGCTAACCGTTACCAGCCATTTCTCCTGGCGCAACACCATAGGCAGTTGGCGCAGGGTAAAGATGTCGATGGTTAAATCTGTTAGTCCGTATTCCCTTTCCAGGCCGTTGCAAAGCCGCTCAAAATCACCAATTTTATTTTCAAAAGTAGGACCGTCCAGCTGCACGGTATAGAGCTTGATCGCCGGATTATGATCAATATGTATATCACGGGCAGCCTTGCTCACTATCTGTTTTCCAGCCCTGGACTCCTCAGGCACGAAGACCAGAATATCACCGCTTATCTTCGCAACACAGCCGAGGCGAAACCCTTTTCCCCTGCGTTCTTCATTTATGAACTTGGCCTCTTCCTCCTGCCAGGGACTCACGTGGTCCATGCTGGATTGAACATTATATTTTTCGAAATGGCCCTCTTCAATCCGTACCACGCATTTGCCGCAGACTTTCTTCTCTCCGCAGAGGGCTTCAATATCCACCCCAAGCAGGCGGGAGGCCTCAATTATATTTATACCTTCCGGCACCTCTCCACGGCGGCCGGAAGGCTGGAATATCACCATAACTTTATCATCTGTCATTTATTTTCCTACTCCTCTAATATTGCCTTTTTCATTCTTATATTCTGTCCCCGGTTGCTACCGGAACATTGAGGTGATTCAAGCCCTGCAAAGCACCTTTATTTTCAATAAAAAAACGTATATCTAATCCTGGTAGCCGCAATTGCACCTTCCAGCAGAGTTGGAGTGCCAGGCCCCGCTGCATTAAAAAAACAATTCATGCCACGGGAACAAATACATTTATCTAAAACTACTCAGGAACATCTCCTTTCTGGTATTTCCGCAACGAGCCAATCATCTTAATGCCTTCGGATACAGCATTGCCTGCTGATTCAGCATACCCGTCAGCCCCGAACAGGTTGGCAACATCTCTGGTCAAAGGCGCACCGCCCAGCATGATCAGACAGTCCGGATTCTTCTCTTTGACCATGGCAATGACTTTTTTCATCCCCAGCATAGTGGTGGTCATCATGGCGGACATGGCCAATACATCCGACTTGGTATCCAGCTGTTTTTCCACAAAGTCTTCAAGGGGAACATCGCGCCCCAGATCATGGACTTCCCATCCGGCAATATCAAACATCATTTTGACCAGGTTCTTACCGATATCATGGACATCGCCCTGGACACTGCCGAGAACAACCGAGGCACGCGGGCCTGTATCTTCCAGTTTGATGTGGGGTCTGAGAATATCAAGCCCTGCATAAAGGGCGTCGGCACACATCAATACCTCGGGGACAAAATACTCGTGGGTATCAAAGAGTACTCCGACTTTCTCCATCCCTGCGGCCAGACCGGCCAGAACGCCATCCATG
>JAUXHH010000193.1 GCA_030621655.1 Desulfobacterales bacterium | reverse complement strand
ACACATACTGCTTAATCTCCTTGCCCTGTTTGTTATCACTTATATCGTAGTGGATACATTTTACCGGGTAATTGGTTTTGAGCTGCACCAGATGGGCGGCCCCAAGGTTGTGGCGCTCAAAGAAGTTGAGATGCGGGGCAAAAAGTCTTTGGCCGTCCCTGTGTATACCAAAATTGTTGAACGTAATATTTTCGGAGCCACAGAGAAAGTTGAGGCGGTCCCGATTGAAGAGGTCGGACCAATTGAAACCCTTGAGGAAACAAGCCTGCAGCTTTCTCTCCAGGGAACAATTGCCGGGGATTCTGCAAGTGCCAGGGCAATTATTTTAGACCAGCGGAAGAGGAGCCAGGATATTTACAGGGTAGGAGACTCGGTCCAGGAAGCGCAGATCAGGCAGATTCTCCGGGGCAAGGTTATTCTGCGGCATGGAGATAAGGATGAGATCCTTATTATGGTCGAGGGCAAAGATAAACCTCAACCTGCAGCAAAGGTGAACTCGAGAAGAAGGCCCGGGCGTCAAACGAGAAGGCCGGCACAAACCGCACCCCTTGAAGAGAGCAGTGGAGAGATTGAAGAGGTAACCATCCCAATTGCTAAGGATGTCCTGCAAAACTCCATGAATGATCTTAATGACCTGATGACCCAGGTGCGGGTGCGGCCCTATTTCAGGCGGGGAAAACCTGAAGGCCTTATTGTCAGCCAGATCAAGTCAGGTTCGGTTTTTGCGAAACTGGGACTGATGAATGGAGATATAATAGCAAACGTCAACGGCAAGCAGATGAGCAGCCCTGAAGAGGCGTTCCAGTTCTATAACAGCCTCAAGTCAGGGAAGGCTGTAAGCATTGAAATAACCCGCCGGGGTCAGAAAAAGATGTTTACCTATGACATTCAATAATAAAAAAGAGAACAACAGGGAAGAGAAACCCACTCCATAAAAAGCATATAAAGTAGAGAGATGTTTTCACGGGGGCATTAATAATATGAAAATAAACAGTCAGGTAAAATTTTTCTTCAGTTTCGTTTGCATCGGTATATGGTTGATTGCCGGGAGTTCAACAGCGTTGGGAGATCCGGCGGCCACTCTGGGCGAACTCGTTAATAAATCTGGAGTAAGCAGCAGGCCCGGTTTTGTGCCGCCCTCTCAGGGTGAAACGGTTCAACAACAGCAGGGTGTTCCTGGGACCAAGCCGCAGCCGGATGCAGGCACAGAGGAATCCGTAGAGCGCTACGTCACCATAGATTTCGAGGACGTTGATATCAATCTTTTTATTAAATATATCAGCGAGCTGACCGGAAGAAATTTTATTGTTGATAAGGCTGTGCGCGGTAATGTTACCATCATATCTCCCACAAAGATTTCAATAGAGGAGGCCTATAAGGTTTTTGCATCTGTCCTCGAGGTCCAGGGGTTTACCACTGTGCCGGCTGGTTCCATCATCAAGATTGTACCCTCTGCAGATGCCAGGTCCAAGAGCGTTGAAACAGGTTTCAAAGAGGATACAGGGGAAATCAGCGATAAGATTGTTACCCAGCTGATCCCCCTTAAATATGCGGACCCGGATGAACTGAAAAAACTTTTTACACCGCTTGTGTCCAAGAACAGCGTGGTCATTGCCTATCCTGCAACCAGCCTGCTCATTGTCACTGACGTACTTTCAAACATCAACCGCCTCATGCAGATTATCAAGGAAATTGATGTGGAGGATAATGTCTCTGAGATTACGGTCATTGCACTTGAGAATGCTATAGCCGGCGAAGTGGCAACCACACTCGATACCATCTTTGAGGGAACCACTACCAGGAGGACAACCACCACACGTACTGCCAGGAGAAGGACTCCTGCCCAAAAGGCCGCCGCCCCTGAAACAGGCCCGGCCCTGGGACAGGTGAAAATTATTGCCGACGAGAGGACCAACTCCCTTATCATCATTGCATCACTCTATGATACGCAAAAGGTGATAAGTCTTGTCACCATTCTGGATAAGGAGATTCCCCGGGGCACCGGCAATATAAATGTATATTATCTCCAGCATGCCAATGCCGAGGAGCTTTCCACGGTCCTGAACGCCCTGCCTGATAAGGCAGACCAGACTGCAGAGAAAGGCAAGGCGCCAACCATTTCCAAGGAAGTCCAGATTGTGGCCGATAAGGCGACCAACTCCCTGGTTATAACTGCCAACAAGGCGGATTATGCGGTTCTTGAGGAAGTCATCAGGAAGCTCGATATCCCGCGCCGCATGGTTTACCTGGAGGCCCTGATCATGGAGGTCAACGCGGAAAAGGCTTTTGAGGTGGGTGTTGAATGGGTCGGTGCCTTTAAATATAATTTTTTCGGGACGGATGAGGGATTGGTTTTCGGGAGCTACCGGGCAGGGGATAGCAGCAGCGTCCCGAGCCTTGAAAATCCGAATACGCCTAAAGGCTTCACAATGGGTGTAATAAGCGAATTTATAGAGATCAACGGCCAACTCTTTCCGTCCCTCGGAGCGATTCTCAATGCCTACAAAGAGGATAGTGATGTGCATATCATCTCCACGCCCCAGATTCTGACAACCGATAATCAAGAGGCGGAGATCAAGGTGGGCGAGAATGTGCCGTATATTACAAGCCAGAACACAACCGCTTCCAATAATGACTATACGAACTACGAGTACAAGGATGTGGGCGTGACCTTAAAGATTACCCCGCAGATCAACCAGGAGAATGTTGTACGCTTGGAGGTGTTTGTCGAAGTCATAAAGATTAAAAATGCGGCCGTAGCCCTGGCGACCAATACGCCGACAACTTTCAAGAGAACTGCGCAGACAACCGTGATTGTCCAGGATGGCAATACACTGGTAATGGGCGGCATCATAGGCGATGACGTGCAGGATACTTCCAACAAAGTTCCCTTTCTTGGAGATATCCCGGTCCTTGGCTGGCTTTTTAAAAGCCAAGGCCAGACGGTCAACCGGGTCAACCTGTATATATTCCTTACCCCAAGGATCATCAGGAATCCGGCTGAGGCGCGTGCAGTTACTAAAGAGAAACGGGATCATGCCAATTACCATCATGAAACCGGCTGGGAAGACGAAACTTTTAAGTACAAGGAAAATACAAGAGAGGTCCTGAAATCAAGGCATATCCCTTCTACGGTAAAAGAAGAGGATCAGAAAGAAGAGGAACCGGGAAGTATTGAAGATTTGAAAAATTAAAAATTGAAAATTGTGGGAATTAAAGAATTGAAGATTTATCGGCATATGTTTGAATCGTTGGTTTGATTATTGATCTACGACACGACCAACGATTGACAGACAGAAAAATTAAAAGTGAAAATTTAGTGCAGGAAATCTTCAATTTTCGATTTTCAATTTTCAATAATTAAAACCCCTTGAAACCTTGAAACCTTTACTTATATAAAAACTATGCGCCTGATCGGAGAAATATTGCTTGAGATTTCAGAACTCAACCAGGAGAGCCTGGACCGGGGTCTGGAAATCCAGAAGGAAAAGGGTGGTCGGATCGGAGAGATCCTGCTGCACCAGAAAGCAATTCAGGAGGTGGCCCTGGCCAGGGCATTAAGCGAACAGCTTAGCCTTGAGTTTGCCCCTTCCCTGCCAGCGAATATCAATACTGACTTTACTGACCGCGCACCCATCCATTTTCTGAAAAAATTTCGCATGATCCCCCTGGCAGACCCGGCAGGTAACAGCCTGGTGGTGTACGATCCTTTTCTGTTCCAGGCCCAGGACGAACTTCGCCAGCTCCTTGGGTGGCAGGATGCTAAAATAATGGTTGGGCCACTTAGCCCTATTTTAAATGCCATAAGTTTTTCCTACGACATCAGCCGGGATACTGCTGAAGAGGTGATCCAGGATCTGCACGAAGAGGATCCTGACCGTATTATCTCTGAGATTGAGGAGACCGGCGATCTGCTTGACAACACCA
>JAUXHH010000152.1 GCA_030621655.1 Desulfobacterales bacterium | reverse complement strand
ATGAATCTCGTAATACACAAGATTCGTGACATTATATTTTTCTGTAAATCCCGATATAAATTTATTTTTATGCTGCCAAATTCTTTTATGCAAATTTGAAGTCATACCGGTATAAAGTGTTCCGTTACGCTTACTTGCCAGAATATAGACATAATACTGTTTTTGCATATAACAGACTGGATTCCCGCCTACGCGGGAATGACATACTATTTAAGGGCTTGACCAATATTAACAAAATACTGGCATTAACAAGAACGGCTGACAATTTATGTTTTCCTTTTAGCCTTCAGCCCTGAACCCTACGCCCTTTATCCTTCAGCCTTTAGCCTTTCACCTTTAACCTTTCTTGTACCGCTCAGCCTGCTCAATTATAAACTCTTTCCAGGAGGGGTCCCCATAAGCGTTGGCAATGGTAAAGATGTCCTTATCGCCCCGACCGGACATATTAATTATGATAGCCTCATCCCTGCCAAGAGAGGAAACTTCCTTAAATGCCTGCACAAATCCATGCGCAGACTCCAAGGCCGGGATAATACCTTCTTTTTTCATGGTTATATCAAGCGCTTCCATAACTTCAGAATCAGTTGCTGCTGCGAAACGTACCCTGCCCTTGTCACACAGGTCGCTCAGAATTGGTGAAACGCCAATATAATCCAGGCCGGCTGCAACTGAATGCGTATCCAGCATCTGGCCATCAGAATCCTGCAGGAACATAGTTTTATAGCCCTGGGCCACTCCGGGAGAAGCATCTGTCCCGGCTAAACGCGCTGCATGCTCTCCACTGGACAAACCCTTGCCGCCAGCCTCAACACCCACAAGGTCAACCTGTTCATCCCCGAGAAATCCCTGGAAGATACCCATGGCATTGGACCCGCCACCTACACAGGCATAAACACGGGAAGGCAGCTTGCCGAAGGCTTGCATGATCTGTTCCCTTGCCTCCATACCGATAACAGACTGAAACCAGGCAACCATTTCAGGGAAAGGATGGGGACCACAGACCGTGCCAAGCACATAATGGGTGGAATCCATATTGGACACCCAGTCACGAAAGGCCTCGTTGATGGCATCTTTTAAGGTTTTCGAACCATCGGTCACCGGTATCACCGTCGCGCCCATCTTTTCCATCCAGAAAACATTGGGACGCTGCCGCTGTACATCCTCCTCGCCCATATAAATGGTACAGTCAAGACCGAACTTGGCAGCCATGGTTGCAGTTGCCACCCCGTGCTGCCCGGCACCGGTCTCGGCAATAACCCGCTTTTTGCCCATACGCTTTACCAGAAGCCCCTGTCCCATGACGTTATTGGCCTTATGAGCACCGGTATGATTCAGATCTTCGCGCTTGATGTAAATATGTCCACCACCGAAAAGGTTGCTGAGATTTTCAGCGTAGGTGAGCGGAGTAGGCCGACAGGAGTAGCTTGACATGAGTTGTATGTACTCATCCCAGAATGAAGGGTCTTTTTTGACTTCCTCAAAATATTGATTAAGCTCTTTAAATGTTTCAAACAGGATCTCAGGGATGAAAGCGCCTCCCCAATCTCCGTAATATCCTTTCTTTGTCATATTCACTTCCGTAATTAATATTGCTATCACTGCCCGATTTTGAAAAGTTGGCCATTCTACCATAATGGTATGGATAAAACAGTTTTTTTTAAAGTGACAACATGATGTAAAAGCTATTGGCTCTCAAGCTGCAGACGGCAGGCAACGGCAAAATCTTCCGGATAGTGGCCGTTAATATAACGATGCTGCGCTTCTGAAAAAGCGCCCATTGAATAAGGAATCTTAGGCAAAAAAGAATACAACAGTCTCTGGTCAAAATCTCTGCCCCCTACACGCTTGGGGAACTCAATTACCGTAATCATCCTTGCTCCCATCCCGGTTAGAATACGCATGGCGGTTATAATGCCCCTATTGAGAGATACACGGACATTGCTGTCAGCTTCCAGGACATTACCTACCTGACCCAAAGTGACAAGCTGCAGTTCCCACTGCGAAGTCTGGGCCTTGGGGACAAAAAGCATGACAGATTCATCTTCGTAAACTACCAAATCTGCAATCCGGTCATTTTTGCCATCCATCCTCCTGTTATTCCTGATCGCCGATATATAATCCACAAAAAAACTACTCTGATACTCCCTCTGATAGGATTTGACAAAATCGGCCACCAGATCACCGCAATTATACGAGGAAATCATTCCATTTTCCGTTTCTGCTCCAGCAACTTCTTTAGGTACCATGGCAAACTGCTGGTGGATCTGCTGGTGGGAAGCATGCAGACGGTACCCGCTGGCAGCAAAATCAAAACCATAATTCCAGCCCCAAAGGGTGGCATCAAACTTCAAAGAGGATGTGCCACTTTCAGCAAGTTCTTTAATAACTTCCTGCCTGAGTTTCTCCAGCTCTGATGTTGTCAGGCATCTGTTCCTGGCTGCCGGTTTTATTCCCAACTGCTCAGCCAGTCTGATATAAGTTCGCTGGTAATACAGATGCCGGAGGCCTTGAAAATCGTTATCGGAAAGATCAGAGATAGAGTAGCGCACCAGATCGTTTGCCATGTTTGAGGCATAATGCCCCCAGGGAATATAGCTGTTGCGCCGCAGATATTCAAACACATGACTGTCGCTCTCTTCCGGCCATTCACCGACAATCTCGCTTTCTCCCTGCGCACCAGGACGCAATACCATTACTTCCTTATAAATGTCCGGCAAGTATATATTGTTGGCCAGTGCTTCATACAGGTCGGGGTGTAAAATCCTTGGTCTGTGTCTACCCTTTGCGTCCACCTCATAACGTAACCCTATCGGCAGCTTTTCCTCCCGGTCATACACAAACTCACAAGACAATTCAGCAAGGCGGATTAAATCATCAGAATCAGTTGAAGTTGATGCAAGAGCAAAAAGGACAGTTTCCGGCAGATCGGCAAAGGATTCATCCAGGTCGTCCCTGGATAAACCTTTACTGTGTAAATGTAAAATCTTACTCAAAAAACCTGTCATAGAGGTGGGGACCGGTTCGGGAAGTCGTATTGTTAGAGGATCGGCCGCTTTGGAATCTGCCCAACTCTTGCTGATATAAGTAGCGCCCCGGAAGGGAAAAGGATTGGGAACCTCATAGATCCATTCACCCTGTGGTTCTTCCACTTCTCCTGCAGGGAAGTTAGCCGTATTTTCAATTGGATTTTCCTCATCATCAATACCCAATGACTGCAAAAAAGCTTCTTGCCGCATGTTGGCAACCCTAAACGAAGGCTTATGAATGCCGTATATAAACTTGCCATCAGGCGTTACACAGGTGCGCAGTTTCATATCCTCTCTTACCTCAAAGTCATAACGCTAAAATAACTTGAAAATTTAATGCATCATGTAATATCATTATCTCTTTAAATAGTTACAATTCTTGCCCTAAAAATGCATCCTTTTATTCCATTGGGCAGACTAAAGTAAAGAAAAGAGTGCAATATGAAAAACCCTTTCTATTTTCTCCCACTTCTCATTCTTGTTTCTGCATGTACCGGCAGCATTATCTACCTGTTAAAAAGGCTAAAAAAAGACAGGGAGCTTGTTGCCCTTGTCGGTTTGTTCTGTCTAACAATAGGCATCTTCCTATTAGTGCTTGATCTTACCCTCTTCTCTTTTGCCCAGGGGCCGCAATATATCCCTGATTATCTTCTGTTCAACTGGTTGGCTGCGGACACCGGCTTCGCCGGAAGGTGGGTACTCACCGCTTATTTGTTTATCAGCGCAGGCATCATTATCAGTATTTATCTGCTTGCCAGGAACCTGATTACAAAGTTTAATGAAGGAAAGACAAAAGATATTTAAACCTGCCGCAAGAGTTACCGGAATGAATACCATACGTTTTTTTGACTTTGCCTATGCTTAATTTATTGCCATTCAAGACATACCCACTGTTTTTCTTGAACCCCGCACCTTGTCCCTGACGAATATTCCTCAAACTTAAGAGTGCCAAACAAATGAGAATCCTAAAAAATCTTTTTGACAGCAACAGGAAATGGGCTAAAAAAATAAAAGAAACTGACCCGGACTTCTTCGCAAAGCTTTCCAGGCAGCAGAACCCGGAATATCTGTGGATCGGCTGTTCTGACAGCCGTGTACCTTCGAACCAGATTGTTGGTATGATGCCGGGTGAAATCTTTGTGCACCGCAATATCGCCAACGTGGTGATCCATACTGACCTAAACTGTTTATCCGTTATCCAGTTTGCGGTTGAAGTCCTCAAGGTCAAACATATCATTGTCTGCGGACATTATGGCTGCGGAGGCATCAAGGCGGCGATGGGGAAAGAGTCCTATGGACTCATTGACACCTGGCTGCGGCATATTAAGGATGTCTATCGCTATCACCAGGATAAACTTGATGCAATTGAGGATGAACAGGAAAAGCTCAATCTTCTCTGCGAATTGAATGTCATCGAGCAGGTAGCCAATGTCTGCCATACATCAATTGTACAAAAAGCCTGGGAATCAGGCCAGGAACTGTCAGTGCACGGCTGGATTTACTCCATAGAGGACGGCATATTAAAGGACCTGGATGTCTGTGTTGACGGAGTGCATGAAATTTCTGATACGTATAAGGTTAAATTACCGTAACGTTGCTCATATTCCATTGGTTAAACCTTGTAATTGAGACTTTCATGAGGGCCCATTATGAAAAAGCTTACGCTATGCCTGACTGCCGTTGTCTGCACCTGGGCTTTCATCCTTATCGCCTGCTCAGCCCCGATAACACCCATTAATGTTAATGAAGATGGAATTGCCATC